>JAWLGW010000320.1:0-6988 GCA_041690735.1 Planctomycetota bacterium | reverse complement strand
CGCGCGGCGGATCATGGCCGAGCGCGGCTGGGCGTCCGCGCTCGTCGTCTCGCAGTACTACCACCTCCCCCGCTGCAAGCTGGCCTTCTGGCGCAGCGGCGTGCCGGTGGTCGGCACCGCCCGGGCCCGCTTCCGCCCGGCGAAGAAGGAGCCCTACTCGCTGCTGCGCGAGTGGGTGGGGTTCTACGTGTACCTGCTGCGCCCGCTGCCGACGGACTGACCGCGGCGCAGATGACGTGAATGACAACTCCGCGTGGTTGCAGGGCTGGCGCTCTTCTTACGTGCCCGTGCCCGTGCCCGTGCCCGCAAAGCCTTCGGGCACGGGCACGGGCACGGGCACGGGCACGAGGAGCGGGAATCGAGATCAGCTGCCGACGGACTGACCGCCCCGCCCGCGCGGGGGAGCCGGCGCCGCGGACCGCTGGCGAAGGGCGGCTGGAGCGGCCACCATCAGGCGTCGGTCGCTCCGGAGGACGCCGTGTTCGGCCTGTTTCGACCCCGCTGCCCGGTCCCCGAAGAGGAGCGCCAGTGGCTCGAGGAGCGCTGGCGGTGGCTGGAGGACGCCTTCGGCGCGTCGGCGCCGGTCGAAGCGACCGTCGTCCTGCCGACGGCGGACTTCTTCCCCGACGCCTACGAGCCCTCGCCGGACGCGGCGCTGGTCCTGTTCGAGCGGGTGCAGCGCTACATGGGCCTCGCCGACCAGCGCGTTCGCATCGGCTTCTACGCCGAGCAGGACGAGCCCTGGCGCCATGACCCGAACCTGGCGGGCGGCGAACGGCGCGGCGCGGCCGGCCTGTTCCGCGCGGGGTACTGGGGCGCGGAGCCCACGATTCACCTCGAGCTGGGGCAGCTGCGGGACCCGCTGGCGCTGGTCGCGACGATCGCCCATGAGCTCGGGCACGTCCACCTGATCGGCCACCGGCGCCTCGACCCCGACGAGACGCCCGACCATGAGCCGCTGACCGACCTGCTGACGGTGTTCCTGGGCCTCGGCGTCTTCTCCGCCAACTCGGTGATCCGGGAGCGCAACTGGCAGGACCTGGGCACGTTCGGCTGGAGCGTGGGGCGGCTCGGCTACCTCACTCAGGAGGCCTACGGCTACGCCCTCGCGCTGTTCGCGCGGGCGCGCGGCGAAGCGAAGCCGCCCTGGGCGGATCACCTGTGCACCGACGTGCGCGCCTACCTGAAACAGAGCGCGAGGTACCTGCGGCGCTGAGGCGCGCGCCTCCACGCCGGCCGGCCGGGCGGGCGCGTTGGCATCCCTCCCGCGCGGGGTTAACGTGAGCCCTTCAGCGTTAGGAGGGGCCATGAGCAACGTCGTCGCGACCATCGACCTCCCGGACAACGAGCCGATCAAGAGCTACGCCCCCGGATCGCCCGAGCGGGCGGAGCTGAAGGCGAAGCTCGAGGAGCTGGCGGCGAACCCGGTCGAGATCCCGCTGGTGATCGGCGGCGAGGAGGTCCGCACCGGCGACGTGCACGAGTATACGGCGCCTCACGACCACTCGCTGGTCCTGGCCCGGGTGCATCTCGGCGGCGCCAAGGAGACCCGGGACGCCATCGACGCCGCCCTGGCGGCGCGGCGTGAGTGGGCGGCGCTCGACTGGCACCAGCGGGCCAGCGTGTTCATCAAGGCGGCCGAGCTGCTGGCGGGGCCGCGGCGGGCGCTGCACAACGCCACCACCATGCTGGGCCAGAGCAAGAACGCCTTCCAGGCCGAGATCGACGCCGCCTGCGAGCTGATCGACTTCTGGCGGTTCAACGCCTACTACGCCCGCCAGCTGTACCAGGAGGCGCCGCCCCACTCGCCCACGGGCACCTGGAACCGCATGGAGATGCGCCCCCTCGAGGGCTTCGTGTTCGCCATCACCCCCTTCAACTTCACCTCGATCGGCGCCAACCTGCCCACCGCCCCCGCCCTGGTGGGCAACGTGGCGGTGTGGAAGCCCTCGCTGACCCAGGCCTACTCCGCCTGGGCCACCATGCAGATCCTGCGCGAGGCGGGCCTGCCGCCGGGCGTGATCAACATGATCAACTGCGAGGACCCCGTGCCCGTGGGCGACACGGCCCTGGCGCACCCCGACCTCGCCGGGGTGCACTTCACCGGCTCCACCAAGGTCTTCCAGATGATCCTGCGGACCGTGGGCGAGAAGATCGACACCTACCGCAGCTACCCGCGGGTGGTGGGCGAGACCGGCGGCAAGGACTTCGTGTTCGCCCACTCCAGCGCCCACGTGCCCGCCCTGATCACCGCCCTGTCCCGGGGCGCCTTCGAGTACCAGGGGCAGAAGTGCTCGGCGGCCAGCCGGGCGTTCATCCCCGAGTCCCTGTGGCCGGCGGTGCTCGAGGGCCTGCGGCGCGACCTCGGCTCCTTCAAGATCGGGGAGCCCACCGACTTCCGCAACTTCGTCAACGCGGTGATCGACGAGCGGGCCTTCGAGAAGATCAAGGGGTACATCGACCGGGCCCAGGCCAGCCCCGACGCCGAGGTGCTGATCGGCGGCGAGTGCGACCGCTCCAAGGGATGGTTCGTCACCCCCACGGTGATCAAGGCCAAGAGGCCCGACTACGAGTCCATGGTGGAGGAGATCTTCGGGCCGGTGCTCACGGTGTTCACCTACCCCGACGCCGAGTACGCCGAGTACCTCGAGGTATGCGACCGGGCCTCGCCGTACGCCCTCACCGGCGCGGTGTTCGCGACCGACCGCCGGGCGATCGACCAGGCGGAGCGCGCCCTGCGCGACGCGGCCGGCAACTTCTACATCAACGACAAGCCCACCGGCGCCGTGGTCGGCCAGCAGCCCTTCGGCGGCGGACGCGCCTCGGGCACCAACGACAAGGCCGGCAGCTGGCTCAACCTGATCCGCTGGATCAGCCCCCGCGCGGTCAAGGAGACCTTCGCCCCGCCGACGGACTACCGGTATCCGTTCATGGAGGAGGAGTGAGGGGTCAGGCCCGCGCCCGGGCCAGCTCGCAGAACCGCGCCAGCAGACCCTGCGGCGCCGGGCGGCTGCGGCGGAGCAGGCCGTAGCGGGGCAGGTCGGCGATTGTCTGGGCCGACTCGGTCAGGTCGAAGGCGACCGTCCCGTCCGCCAGCGTCCGCTTGCGCGGCCGCTGGGCGCCGTCGCGCAGGGAGGGCACGAAGGCCGGCGCCACCCCCGCCCGCACCAGGGCCTGCATGGCCGAGGCCGTGGACGCCTCGGCGGCTGGCGTGACCTCGACGCCAGCCGCCGCCAGCACCGCCTCGCCGAAGGCCCGCCCGGCGCTCCCCTGGGTGTACACCACGCACCGCAGCCCGGCGAGCTGGCGCGGGCTCAGCGGGGCGCGCTTCTTCGCCAGCGGGTGGGCGGCCGGCACGCGCAGCTCGAGCCCCAGCGTCCCGAGCTGCTCGAAGGTCACCCCGGCAGGGAGCCGCGCCAGCGCGCCGACCAGCGCCACGTCGACCTGTCCCTCCAGGAGCGCGGTGGGCGCGTCGAGCAGGTCGAGCTCCACCAGGCGCAGCCGACCCGCGGGCGCTTCCGCCTGCAGCGCCGCCAGGAGCGGCGCCGCCAGGGGCTCCACGAACAGGGGCTCGCTGGCGACCAGCAGCACCCCCGCCTCGCCGCTGGCGACGGCGCGCAGCACGCCGGGCAGGGTCTGGAAGTAGGGGGCCACGTGCTCGAACAGGGCCCGCCCGGCGGGGGTGAGCAGCATGCGCCGCTTGGGCCCCCGCTCCAACAGGCGCGCACCGAGCGCCCGCTCCAGCTTGCGCACCTGCTGGTGCAGGGCGGGCTCGGTGATCGGGTACGGCATGGCCTCCGCCGCCCGGGTGAACCCCTCGTGCGTGGCGACGTAGAAGAACCCCTCCAGCTGGTGGAGGCGAACCGCCGGCAGCCACCCGTCGCCGTGAGTCACTCAGAACACGAGGTCGGTCAGCTTGTCGCGGTACTCGTCCGCCAGGTCGGAGCGCGAACCGACCAGGTAGAAAACGTGGACCATGGCCTCGCGCACCTCCTGGCGGGCCAGCTCCTTGTCCTGCTTGCCCGCCTCGTACAGCACCCGCAGGGCGTCCGCGAACTGGCCCTGGTCGGCGAGGTGCACCCCCCAGGCGTAGGCCGCGCGCGCGTCGCCGGGCGCCGCCTCGTGCTTGGACTTGGCCTCCTCGGCGCCGCCCAGCTTCGCGATCAGCTCCTTGACCGCGATCACCGCCTGCAGGCGGGAGGTCTCCTCGCTGCTCTCGGCCCGGGCCAGCTGCTCCTTGGCCGCCTCGTCCTCGCCCCGCGCGATCAGGATCCGGGCCAGCCCCAGGCGGGCCTGCGAGTTGCGCGAGTCGTCCGCGATCGCCTCCCGGTAGGCCGCCTCGGCCTGGGCCGGGTCGCTGGTCTCGAGGGCCTTCGCCTGCGCCACCGGGTCCTTGGCCGCGCCGCCGGCGCCCGCCTTGACCCCCAGGCGGTCGAGGAAGGCCTGCAGCTCCGGCTTGGGGAGCACGCCCACGAACTCGTCCACGGGCTGGCCCTGCTTGAAGGCGACCACCAGGGGGATCGACTGGATCCCGAACTGGGCCGCCAGCATCTGCGCCTTGTCGACGTCGACCTTGGCGAGCACGAACCCGCCCGCCTTGTCGTTCGCCTCCTGCTCGAGCAGGGGCCCGAGCACCCGGCACGGTCCGCACCACTCGGCCCAGAAGTCCACCACCACCGGGACCTCGAGGCTCTTCTCGATCACCGCCTCGCGGAAGTTGCGCTCGTCGACGTCGACGATCCAAGGAGAAGTCTGCTGCTGGGCCACCCCGCCCTCCTGCTACGCCGACCTCGTCGCCGGCGGGGCGTAGGTTAGGCCCTGCCGGCGTCGCCGCCAAGCCCGATCCAGGCTACCCTCGTGGCCACCGGGAGGAGGTGTCTCATGGCGCATGCGACGGCGCATGCGACGGTGCACGACGAGCCGGCGCTGGTCTCCCTGAGCGAGCTGGAGGGGGCGCGGGACGCCCTGCGGCCGACCGAGCGGCTGCGCGCGCTGCGCCAGGGGGCGCAGGCCCTGCGGGAGGCGCTGCTGGACGGGCCGCCGGTCCCCTACTACCGCTCGTTCCCCCTGGTGCGGGTCCCCTACCCCACGCGCTACGGCCTGTGGCGGGCCGCGCGGGTGAAGACGCCCCTGCTGCACATCCTCAACCGGGTGTTCGTGGTGCAGTTCGAGAGCGGGGACGGGCTCAAGACCCTGCTGATCTCCCCCTCGGACGCGCAGCGCAACAAGGAGACGCCCTTCTTCAAGCGCCTGGCCAAGAAGGCCGCGCTGCTGGGCCGGGCCGGCGAGCGCCTGCTGGCGCCCACCCTGGGGACGGTGGAGGAGGCGGTCGCCGCCGCCGGGCTGCGCCCCGAGGACGTGGACTACATCGCCTACGACCACCTCCACACCCAGGACGTACGCCGCTGGCTGGGCGGCGACGGCGAGGCGGCGGTGTTCCCCAACGCCAAGCTGCTGGTGACCCGCCGGGAGTGGGAGGGCACCCAGGGGCTGCTGCCGCTGCAGGCCGACTGGTACTGCCCCGGGGGGATCCGCGGGATCGCCCCCGACAAGGTGGTCCTCCTCGACGGCGACGCGCGCCTGGGGCAGGGCGTGGCGATCGTGCGCACGCCCGGCCACACCGAGGGGAACATGTCGTTCGTGGTCCACACCCCCGAGGGGCTGCTGGTCACCAGCGAGAACGGGATCAGCGCCGACAACTACGCCCCCGCCCGCTCCCGGATCCCGGGCGTCGCCGCCTGGGCCCGCACCACCGGCGCCGAGGTGGTCCTCAACGGCAACACCCTGGAGGGCGCGCAAGACCAGTACCTCTCCATGTTGCTGGAGCGCGAGCTGGCGGGGCCCAGCCTGCGGGACCCGGCCTTCTACAACGTGGTCCCCTCCTCGGAGCTGACCGCCTACTGGGCGTTCCCCGGGATCAAGCCCACCTTCAGCTTCGGCGAGCTCGCCTTCGGGGCCGCGCGGCGGCCCCAGCCGTGAGCCGCCTCGCAGGCCGCGTGGCCCTGGTGACGGGCGCCGCCGGCGGGATCGGCGGGGCCACGGCCCGCCGGCTGGTGGAGGGCGGGGCGCGCGTCGTCCTGGCCGACCTCGACCGCGACGCCCTCGCGGCGCAGGTCCGCGCCCACGGCTGGTCCGAGGGGCAGGCGCTGCCGGTCGCCCTCGACGTGCGCCGCGTGGAGGACTGGCGGGCCGCCCTCGACGCCGCCGCCGAGCGGTGGGGCGAGGTCGACCTGCTCTACAACGTGGCGGGGATCCTCCGCCCGGGGCCGGTCCACGCCGCGCCGGTGGAGGAGGTGGCGCTCCACCTGGACGTGAACGCCAAGGGCGTGCTCCTGGGCACCCGCCTGGCGACCGAGCGCATGGTGGCCCGCGGGCGAGGTCACGTGGTCAACGTCGCCAGCATGGCGGCCCTGGCGCCGATCCCGGGCCTGGCCCTGTACAGCGCCTCCAAGTTCGCGGTGCGGGCCTACTCGCTGATCGCCGCCCAGGAGCTGCGACCGCTGGGCGTGCACGTGACCGTGGTGTGCCCCGACGCGGTGCAGACCCCCATGCTCGACCTGCAGCTCGACCACCCCGAGGCGGCGCTGACCTTCTCGGGAGGCAAGGTCCTCACGGCGGACGACGTCGCCGAGGCCCTGGTCGGCCCGCGGGTCGTGCGGGCGCGCCCCCCCATGGAGGTGTGGCTGCCGCGACGGCGGGGGCTGCTGGCCCGGTTCGGCGACCTGTTGCCGGCGGCGGGCTTCCGGATCGGCGAGGTGCTGACCCGCCGCGGCCTGGCGCGTCAGGCCCAGCTGCGCGAGGGGCGTTGACCTGACCCCGCGATCACGCGACCTGTTGGCGCGAGCGGACGGCGTGGCCCGCCGCCGCGGAGCGCCGGTCGTGGAGGCGATCCACCTGGCGCGCGCCGCGGTGGAGGCGCGGGATCCCGCGGCGCAGGCTCCGCCCGCCGCGACGTCGAGCCTGCCCCTCGCGCCGCAGCTCGACCGCT
>JAWLGW010000319.1:0-6995 GCA_041690735.1 Planctomycetota bacterium | reverse complement strand
GAGCCCCTGCAGGGCTTCGGCGCCACCGAGGTGTTGACCGTCACCTCGACCCCCGCGGGGGCCGCGCGTCGCGGCACCGTGGGCCGGTCGCTGCTGGCCGACTTGCGGGTGGAGGTGCGTGACGCCTTCGGCCGCGCGGCGCCGGCGGGGCAGGCCGGGGAGGTGCACGTGGCTGGACCCACCGTCATGGCGGGCTACCTGCGTCGCCCCCGCGAGACGGCGCGGTTCCTGGTCGACGGGTGGTTTCGCACCGGCGACCTGGGCCTCGTCGACGAGGCGGGGGACCTGCGCCTGATCGGTCGCCGCGAGGCTTTCACCAAGATCATGGGGCAAATGGTCGACCTCACCGAGGTGGAGCAGGCGATCGCCGAGCACCCGGCCGTGACGGAGAGCTGCGCCTACCCGCGGGCGAACGCTCGGGGCGAGGAGGAGCTGTGCGCCGCCGTGACGCTGCGCGGGCGCGCGCCGGTGCGGCTGGGGGAGATGCTGAGCCTGGCCCGGCAGCGGCTGTCCCCCCACAAGGTGCCCAAGCGGATCAAGGTCTTCCGGACCAGCCTGGCCGAGCACGAGCCGGAGTTCTGAGGGTGTGCGACACTCCCCCGGTGGGCGCCTCGCGCTGGCACGCGCTGCTGTTGACGGCCCTGGGCCTGGGGCTGGTGGTGGGCCCGCTGGCCTGGCGGCTGAGCCGTCCGGCGACCCGCCTGGAGCGCGGGCTGGCGCTGGCGGCGGTCGGCCTGTACGTGGCGTGGGTGGCGCTCGAGTCGCGGATCTCGGCGCGCGAGGTCCGGCAGGCGGAGCCCGACCAGGGCGGCCGCTCCATGGAGGCGGCGGCCGCCGCCAAGATCGCCTTGCTCATGATCGCCTTGCTGGTGGGCGGGTCGCCCCGCCCGGAGGTGGCGGGGCCGGGGTTGGCGGCCCTGGTGGGGGGGGTCGCCCTGCGGACCTGGGCGATCGCCTCCCTGGGCGGCGCCTACAGCCACCGGATCCGCTTGCCCCAGGCGGTGATCGCCGCGGGCCCCTACCGGTGGCTGCGTCACCCGGCCTATGCCGGCACCCTGGTGGCGCACCTGGGGGTGGCGCTGGTGTTCGCGAACGCCTGGTCGCTGGGGGCCTGGGCGGCCCTGTGGCTGCCGGCGGTCGTGTGGCGGGTGGTGGTCGAGGAGCGGTGCCTGGCCGCCTCGCAGCCCTGGCGCGAGTACGCGCAGGGGCGGCGACGCCTGCTGCCGGGGCTGTGGTGAGGCGGGTCGAGTGAAGGAGAAGCTGGCCGGGAAGCTGCCGCTCGCGCTGTCGGTCCTGTTCGTGACCGCGATCGTGGCCCTGTCCGCGCGCGCCCTCTCCTCCTGGCAGGATCCGGCTCGCGCCCTGGGCGTGGCGCTGATCGCCCTGTACCTCGCCTGGCTGGCGGTCGAGGCGCGGGTGGCCGCCCGGGAGGTGAGCCAGGGCGAGGCCCGCCACGACCGCGGCAGCCTGGAGCTGTACGCGGCTGGGCGGGCGCTGACGATGCTCGCCGCCCTGGCGCTCCCCTCGCGCTTCGGGCCCGCCGGCGAGTGGGTCCCGGTGGCGGCGGGGCTGGCGGTGTTCGTGCTCGGGGTGGGCCTGCGCCTGCACGCCATTCGGGTGCTGGGCCGGTTCTACTCCCACTACGTGCGCGAGCAGGAGGGCCACGCGATCGTCGACACCGGGCCCTACCGGTGGGTGCGGCACCCGGCCTACACGGGCATGCTGCTGGCGCACGCCGGCGTGGTGGGGGCGCTGTTCCATCCGCTCGCCGCGGCCCTCCTGGTGGGGTGGTTCCTGCCGGCGGTGGTGTACCGGATCCGCGTGGAGGAGGGGCTGCTCATGCAGATCGAGGGCTACCCCGAGTACGCGCGCGGGCGCAAGCGGCTGGTGCCCGGTCTGTGGTGAGCGCCCCCTTCCGGCTGGTGGTCCTGGGGGGCAGCGGCTTCGTGGGCTCGGCGCTGCTGCGGGCGGCCGCCGCCGAGGGGGTGCCGGCCCGGGTCCTGGAGCGGGGCCCGGGGAGCGTGGCCCGCCTCCCCGGGGTGACGCCGGTGCGAGGCTCCCTCGAGGACCTGCCGCCGGCCCTGTTCGCCGGCGAGGGGCCGGCGGTGATCGCGCACTTCGCCACGGCGCAGGTCGACCCCGACGGGCGCGGGTTCGCCGCCAACCTCACCGGGGTCGAGCGCCTGGCGGCCGCCCTCCCCCCCGGGGCCCCGGTCCGGGGGCTCCTGTACGGGAGCTCGCTGTCGGTGTGCGGGCAGGGTCCGCAGCGGGGCGAGGCCGAGGAGGCGCTGCCCCGCCGGCCCGAGACCGCGCTGGCGCGCAGCCGGCTGGCTTGCGAGGACGCGGTCCTGGCCCTGGCCGAGGCCCTGGGCTGCGGGGCGGTGTGCACTCGGCCGCGGTTCGTGATCGGCCGCGGGGATCGGTTCACGCTCCCGGGGCTCTTGAAGCTGACCCGCCGGGGGCTGCGCCTGGGGAGCGGCGAGCAGGCCTTCAGCGTGATCGACGTGGACGACTATGGGCGGCTCCTGCTGGCGCTGGCCCGCCGCCTGGTGGAGGCGAACCACCCGCCGCGGCGGGCGCTCCACGTCGGCTACCGCTCACCCCTGCGGCTGCGCGACCTGCAGGCGGACCTGGCGGCCGCCTTCGGGCTGCCCCCGCCCCGCTGGCCCCTGGTCCTGCCCGCGCCCGCCCTGGCCCTGCTGCGGGCCGTGCCTGCCCGGGGAGCCCGTCAACTCGTCACGCGCTACGAGCTGATCGGGCGCGACCACCACGTGG
The DNA here is from genome assembly GCA_041690735.1 of Planctomycetota bacterium. GTDB lineage: Bacteria > Planctomycetota > J058 > J058 > J058 > JAWLGW01. The sequence continues at coordinate 4,220 of JAWLGW010000319.1, read as the reverse complement.
ACGTGAGCGCCCTCGAGCGGCTGGTCGGGGGTGCTATCGTCGGGCGCGACCCGCGGGCGGCCCTGGCCGAGGCGATCGAGGGGCTGCGGGGGGAGGGGGAGGCGCCTTGAAGCCGGTGGTCCTGCACCGAGACCGCATGACCGAGGCGGAGGTGGGCGGCAAGTTCGCCAAGCAGCACCGCATGGCCGCGGCCGGGCTGCGGGTCCCGCGCTTCTACTGCCTGACGGTCGCCTTCTACCAGCAGGTGTTCGCGGCGCTCCGCGAGCCGGTCGCGGCGCGCCTGGCGGTGATCGACTGGGGCCGCCCCGAGGCGGTGCGCGAGGCCTCGGCGGAGATCGCCGACCTGTTCGCCCGGCTGACCCTGACGCCGGCGCAGGCCCAGGCCGCCCTGGCCCCCTTCGATGCCCTGTTCGGCGCCGAGGCCCGGGTGGCCGTGCGCGGCTCCATGGTCGGCCACCGGCGCGAGGAGAGCGAGGACTCGGCGGGGCACGCCTTCGCCGGCATGAGCGAGAGCCTGCTGTACGTGCCGCGGGCGGGCGTGCTCCCCGCCCTGGCGACGGTGTGGGCCTCGGGCTTCAGCCCCGAGGCCATGCTGTACCGCCGGGCCCACGGCATGGACCTGTTGGGGTTCAGCGTGGCGGCCGGGGTGCAGGAGATGGCGCTGGGGGAGCGCTCCTTCGTGCTGTTCACATGCGACCCCAAGACCGCCGCCAAGGACACGGTGATCGTGGCCGCCCACGGGCTGGGCGAGGGGGTGGTGCAGGAGAAGGTCGCCTGCGACCACTTCTTCGTGCGCGGGAAGTCGGGCGCGATCGAGCGCGCCCTGGCGGTGAAGGAGGAGGCCCTGCGGCCCGACACCGAGCGCGGGCAAGGGCTGCGGGTCGAGCCGGTGCCCGACGCCCTGCGCGGCCACGCTGAGCGACGACGAGGTGCGAACCCTGGCCGAGCTGGGTCAGCAGGTGGAGGCCCTGTTCGGCGCGCCGCAGGACGTGGAGGGGACGATCCTCCCCGGCGGCGAGGTGGTGCTGCTGCAGGCCCGCCCGATCGGGATCGACTTCTCGCGCCAGCGGGTGTGGACCAACGCCAACGTCACCGAGAGCTTCCCGGGGGTCACCACCGCGCTGACCTACAGCTTCGCGAAGTACTTCTACCGGGTGATCTTCGCCGACTGCTACCGGCGGCTGGGCGTGTCGGAGGCGGAGCTGCGCGCCAACGCCCCGGCGCTGGAGGCCATGATCGGCTTCCTGCGCGGGCGGGTGTACTACGACCTGACGTCGTTCTATCAGCTCCACCGCCAGAGCCCGCTGTTCCCGCTGTTCGAGAAGAGCTGGGTGGCCATGATGGGCTTCTCGGCCAGCTACAGCACCGCCCCCGGAGGGGCCGCGGCGCGGGCCTGGCGGCGGCTGCGCACCTGGACCCGGGTCGGCGTGCACGCCGTCCGCTTCCTGTGGGGCTACGCCCTGCACCCGCTGCGGGTGCGCGCCTTCCACCGCTGGTGGGAGGCGCTGTTCGCGCCCCTGCGCGGGGCCTCGTTCGAGGACCAGGACCCGCTGGTGACGCGGGCCACCTTCGACCGCGTGTGGGCGGAGGTGGGCGCCTGGTGGGGCGTGACCCTGCTCAACGACACCTACCTGCCGCTGATCTACAACCTGGTCGAGAAGTGGTTCGAGGGGTGGGGGCTGAGCGAGCGCGACCCGGCGCTGCTGAGCGACCTGCTGTGCGGGGACGAGCAGCTGACCAGCGTGGAGGTGGTCCTGTCGGCGGTGCGGCTGGCGGAGCGCGTCCGCGCCGAGCCCGGCCTGGCGGCGGCCTTCGCCGAGCGCTCGCCCGAGGCGCTGTGGGCGGCGGTGGAGGCGGGCGAGCTGCCGGGCGACTTCTGCGCGCAGGTCCGCGAGCACCTGCACCGGTACGGCGACCGCGGCCTGCAGGAGCTCAAGCTCGAGCAGCCCAGCCTGCGCGACGACCCGCCGGCGCTGCTGCGCAGCGTGCAGCGCTACGCCGAGCAGGCGGTCTCGGTGGCCGACCTGCAGGCGGCCGAGGGGGCGCGGCGCGCGGACGGCGAGGCGCGCCTCCGCGCCGCGCTGCGGTGGCACCCCGTGCGCCGCCTGCTGCTGGCCTGGGCCCTCCCCGCCCTGCGGTCCCTGGTCCGCAACCGCGAGGACTCGCGCTACTGCCGCAGCGAGCTGTTCGGGTTCAGCCGGCGCGTGTTCCAGGGGATCGGCGCCCACCTGGTGCGCGAGGGCGTGCTGCGGGAGCCGGGCGACGTGTTCCACCTGACCCAGGACGAGCTGTTCGGGTACGTGGACGGCAGCGGGGTCACCGAGGACCTGCAGGCTCTGGCGGACCTGCGCCGGGGCGAGCAGCAGGCGCACCGGGACAGCCGCCTGCCCGAGTCGATCACCACCCTGGGCCCGGTGCGCCCGGCCCTGATCTCCGCCGCGGCCGCGGCGGAGGGCGAGGAGGCGGCGGTGGCGGCGCTGCGCGGGCTCGGCTCCAGCCCAGGCCGCGTGCGGGGGACCGCGCGGGTGGTCCTCGACCCGACCGCGCCGATCGAGGTCACGCCCGACATGATCCTGGTGGCCCGGGAGACCGACCCCGGGTGGCTGTTCCTCATGCTGGCCGCGCGGGGGATCGTGGTCGAGCGAGGGAGCATGCTGTCGCACACGGCCATTACCGGGCGCAAGTTCGGGATCCCCACCGTGGTCGCGGTCCCGGGGGCGACGCAGCGCATTCCCGACGGGGCGACCGTCGAGCTGGATGGCGCGACGGGGGTGGTGACCCTGGTGGAGGACGCCGCCAGCGTGGCCGAGCCCCCGGCAGAGGAGGCGCCCGCGTGAGCAGCCTGGCGCGCCTGTGGCGGTTCCTGCAGGACGTGTTCGCCCCCGGCCTGCACGTGGCCTTCGCCGCCGCCTGGACGATCTCGCTGGTGGGCTCGCTGGCCCTGGCCCGCGGGGTTCCGCTGCGCCTCGACCTGCCCCTCGCCCTGGGCGGCCTCACGGTGCTGCTGGTGCTGTTCGTGCTCCGGGCGATCGACGAGGTGAAGGACCTCGACTACGACCGGGTCCACAACCCCGACCGGCTGCTGGTGCAGGGGGTGATCTCCCAGCGGGACCTGGCGGTGTGGGGCGGCGGCGCGGCGCTGGTGGCCCTCGCGCTGAGCGGCCTCCTCTCGGCCTGGACCGGCTGGGCCCTGGTGCTGGTGATCGCCCTCGACCTGGTGCACGCGGTGACCCTGGTCCGCCTCGAGGCGTGGTCGCCGGCGGTGCGCGACGGCATGCTGCTCAACCTGCTGGTGACCTACCCGGTCAACGTGCTGCTGAGCGTGTTCCTGTACGGGCTGTTCCTGGCCACCTCCGGCCTCCCGCCCGCGCCGGTGGACGGCGCGGTGCTGGCGGCCTTCGTGCTGGTGTTCCTCAGCTACGAGCTGGCCCGCAAGACCGCCTGGCCGGCGGCCACCGCCCCGGGGGAGCGCATGTACTCCAACGTCCTCGGGGGCGGCGGCGCGATCGCCGCGGTCGCCGGGTGCGCCCTGTTGGCGACCGCCCTGTGCCTGGCGGTGTTCCGGCCCTGGGAGCACACGTTTGGGGAGCACACGTTTGGCGCGGCCGGCCTCTCGCCCCGCGCCCTCACCGCGTGGGCCATTCTGGCGGTGCCGGCCCTGACCTCCGCGATCGTGACCCGCTTCCTCCGCTCGCGCGGCGGCCCGCGGCGCAAGCTGGGCGGCCTGGGCATGCTGCTGCTCACCGCCTTCTACGTGGCCCTGGCGGCCCAGGCCCTGGCGGGCAACGAGCTCGTGCTGGCGCTGCGCGGCTGAGGCCTGGCGCCGGTGAAGGTGGCGCCGACACTGCCCGGCGTCGAACGAACAGAACAGAAGGGCCTTGACCACAAAGTGGAGGGCCCCGCCCATGGTCTGCTCCGTCCACACGCCGGCCTCGTCCATCAGCAGCCGGTCGTGGAGTCGGGACCAAGGGAAGAGAGCCCTCTCGACCGCGAGAGCGCCAGCCTCCAAGCCCTTGTCACGCAGAGTCGGCCCGGGCTCCGCAGTGACGAGCACCACGTCCCGAGGTCGCGGGGGCGACGTCGGAGCCCCGGCTATGATGGCCCCACCATGGCCGACCCGCGCCCTTCCGCCCGCACCGGCTACAACCGCATCGACGGTGTCCTCGAGCCACAGGGTGCGGGGCTCACGGAGGCCTGGGTCAGCGAGGCCGGGCCGGTCG
>JAWLGW010000318.1:0-7002 GCA_041690735.1 Planctomycetota bacterium | reverse complement strand
CTCGAGGAGTGGGTGATCTACGAGCTGCACGTGGGCACCTTCACCCCGGCCGGCACCTTCGCCGGAGTGATCGAGCAGCTGCCCCGGCTGCGCGACCTGGGGGTGACCGCGATCGAGCTGCTCCCGGTGGTCGAGACGTCCGGGCGCTGGAACTGGGGCTACGACGGGGTGTTCCCCTGGGCGGTCAAGGCGGCCTATGGCGGGCCGCAGGGCCTGCAGGCTTTGGTCGACGCCGCCCACGTCCACGGCCTGGCGGTCGTGCTCGACGTGGTCATGAACCACCTCGGCCCCGAGGGCAACGTCACCGGGCGCTTCGGCCCGTACACCCACCGCGGCGCCCGGACGCCCTGGGGCGAGGGCACCAACCTGGACGGGCGCGACCGCGAGGCGGTGCGGGCCTACTGGCTGCAGAACGCCCTCTACTGGCTGGAGGCGTTCCACGTGGACGGCCTGCGCCTCGACGCGGTGGACAGCCTGGTCGACCGCTCGCGGCCGCACTTCCTGGCCGCGCTCAGCGCCGCCTGGGACGCGCGCTGCGCCGAGCTGGGACGGCAGGCGCATCTGATCGGCGAGGTGGCCGAGCCGGTGGGGCGGTTCCTGGCGCCGCGGGAGCGCGGCGGCTACGGCCTGGCTGGCCAGTGGTGCGGCGACCTGCACGGGGCGCTGCACGCGCACCTCACCGGCGAGCGGGCCGGGTACTACGTCGACTTCGGCGAGCTGGAGCAGCTGGCGACGGCCTTCGAGCGGGGCGCCGTCTTCACCGGGCAGCGCTCGCGCTACCGCGGCAAGCCCTGCGGCGAGCCGCTCGACGTGGCCCGCCACCGGCTCGTCGCCTGCTGGCAGGACCACGACCAGGTCGGCAACCGGCCGCTGGGGGACCGGGCCGCCGCGCGGCTGACGCCGCCGGCGCAGCGCCTGGCGGCGGCGGTGGTCCTCCTGGCGCCGACCACGCCGCTGCTGTTCATGGGGGAGGAGTGGGGCGAGACCGCGCCGTTCCCCTTCTTCGTGGACTTCGCCGACGCCGGCTTGAACGCGGCGGTCAGGCGGGGGCGGCTGAGGGACGCCCGCCGCTTCGGCTGGAGCCAGGCGGGGGAGCTCTTGGACCCGCACGAGGAGGCGACCTTCCGCGCCGCGGTGCTCGCGCCGCCCCGGGCCGTCGACTCGCCCCTGCAGCAGTTCTACCGCGAGCTGCTGCGGATCCGCCGGGCGGTTCGGGCGCTGGGCGACCCGCAGGCCGAGGCGCACGCGGACGGCGGCGGCTTCAGCGCCCGCTGGCGCGACGGGCGCCGCGAGGCCCTGGCGCTGTTCCGCACCGCCGGCAGCCCGGCCGAGGTGCCGCTCCCAGGCCGAGGGTGGGAGGTGTGGCTGAACGCAGCGGACCTCGCCTGGGGCGGCTCGGGGGCCGCGCACGAGGCGACGGCGGAGGCGTGGGCGGCCTCGCCTCACGGCGTCCTGGTGCTGCGGCGCGGAGGCTGACCTCCGCCCGGAGCTGCGGCGACGCGCTATGCTCGGGGCATGCTGGCCGAGCCTGAGCGCACCTCGTTCGACCTCGCCTTCGACCTGTTCGGGATCCCGGTACGGGTCAACCCGTGGTTCTGGGGGATCGCCGCGCTGCTGGGGTTCCAGCTCAAGGAGCCGGCGCTGATCGCCCTGTGGGTCGCCTGTATGTTCGTGGCCATCCTGGTCCACGAGCTGGGGCACGCCCTGACGGCGATCGCCTTCGGGGCGCGCGACCAGCGGATCGTCCTGTACGGGTTCGGCGGCCTCACGATCGGCCCCTCGGGCGGGTTGAAGCGCTGGCAGCGGATCCTGGAGCTGCTGGCGGGCCCCGGCGCGGGGTTCCTCCTGTTCGGAGCCCTATACGGCCTCGACTTCGCCCTGGGGCACCCGACCGAGCGCTCGTACTTCGTCGCCAACGCCTTCCGGTTCATCGCCTTGATCTGCGTGGTGTGGGGGGTCATGAACCTGCTGCCGGTCTACCCGCTGGACGGCGGGCAGGTCGTGAGCGAGCTGCTGCAGAAGCTCCGCCCCCACGACGGCTTCGGCTGGGCGCTCAAGATCAGCATGGTCGTCGCGGGGGGGGTGGCCGTACTGCTGCTCACCCAGCGCTACTTCTTCGCGGCGCTCCTGTTCGGCTCCCTCGCCTTCTCCAGCTACCAGACGCTGCAGGCGCGGGGCGCTGGAGGGGGGCCGCAGGGCCCCGCGCGCGAGCCGTGGGAGCGCGACCCGGACTGGTGGAAGTAGCCGCAGCGCCCCGCTGCGGAAGATCCCCCTAGCGCTGGGTGAGGACGCGCGCCGCGCGCAGCCGCGGGCGCGCTGCGGACCGGCGCCCGCCTCCAACTCCCTGTGGAATGCCGTTTGCCACGGCTCGCAGGACTGCCTGCTCGGCGCGGCGACGCGCCTGAGCTGGGACGGAGGTGACTCATGTCGCGCTGGGTGAAGGTCCTGCCCGCGCTCCTGGTGTCCGGCGCGCTCGTGGGGTGCCCCGGTGACGAGGATGGCGCGGCGAAGGCCCCCGAGGCGGGGGGCGAGACCGCCAGCCCTGAGGTCCTCGCCGAGGGCGAGCAGATGTACCAGACCTACTGCACCGCCTGCCACGGCCCTGAGGCCACGGGGGTGCAGAACCTCGGCAAGAACCTGACCACCAGCGCCTTCGTGGACGAGAAGTCCATCGACGAGATGGTGGCCTTCATCAACGAGGGGCGGCCGGCCGATCACCCCCTCAACTCGACGGGCATCGCCATGCCGCCCAAGGCGGGGAACCCCGCCCTCACCGACGACCAGATCCGCAAGATCGCTCAGTACGTCAAGAGCCTGCCCCCCAAGGAAGCGCCGTAGGCGCGCATCGGTCGCCCCCCATGAGCTTTGCTCCGCGACGCCGCGCCGGCCTCTCCGCCGGCGCGCTCCTCCTCGCCCTCTCCGCCGCCGGCTGCCCCCCCGACGAGGGGGAGGGGCCGGAGGCCTCGCCCACGGCGGGACGGGCCGACGAGACCGTGGACGAGATCGCCCAGCGGCGCGGGCTCACGCCCGAAGACGTCAAGGCGGCGGTCAAGACCTTCGTGCCCACCGGCAAGCACGACGAGTTCGTGATGTTCAGCTCCGGCGGCCACGCGGGTCAGCTGTTCGTGATCGGCGTGCCCTCCATGCGCCTGCTGCGCTCGGTGGCGGTGTTCACCCCCGAGCCCTGGCAAGGCTACGGGTATGGGGCCGAGGGCACCATGAAGCTGCTGGAGTCGGGCGACCTCGAGGAGCAGCCCCTGCGGTGGGGCGACACCCACCACCCGGCGCTCTCCGAGACCGACGGCGAGTACGACGGGCAGTTCTGCTTCATCAACGACAAGGCGAACGCGCGGGTGGCGGTGATCGACCTGCGCGACTTCGAGACCAAGCAGATCCTCAAGAACCCGATCGCCATCAACGACCACGGCGGGACCTTCGTCACCCCCGACACCGAGTGGGTGATCGAGGGCGGCCAGTACGCCACGCCGCTGGGGTGGGACTACGCCTCCCTGGCGGACTACCAGGAGAAGTACCGCGGCTCGGTCACGTTCTGGAAGTTCGACCGCGAGAAGGGCCGGATCGACCCCGCGCGGTCGTTCACCATGGAGCTGCCCCCTTACTGGCAGGACCTGTCGGACGCGGGCAAGGGCGCCTGCGACGGCTGGATCTTCCTCAACTCGTTCAACACCGAGATGGCGACCGGCGGGGTCGAGGATGGCAACCCGCCCTTCGAGGCGGGCGCGTCGCAGCGCGACATGGACTACCTGCACGTGATCAACCTGCAGAAGGCCGCGCAGGTGGCCCAGAGCGGGAAGACCACCGACGTCAAGGGCATGAAGCTGATCTCCCTCCAGACCGCGGTCCAGGAGGGGCTGCTGTACTTCATCCCGGAGCCCAAGAGCCCGCACGGGATCGACATCTCCCCCGGCGGCGAGTATCTGGTCGTCTCAGGCAAGCTCGACCCCCACGTCACCGTCTACAGCTGGCAGAAGGTCCAGGACGCGATGGCGAAGGGCGACGTGCAGACCGACGACTACGGGGTGCCGATCCTGCCCTTCGAGGCCTGTGTGGAGGCGCAGATCGAGGTGGGGCTGGGGCCGCTCCACACCCAGTTCGACGACAAGGGCTACGCCTACACCAGCCTGTTCCTCGACTCGGCGGTGGCTCGCTGGGCCCTCGGCGGCCCCTACCAGGAGAAGCACTCGGAGGAGGCCTGGTCCCTGGTCCACAAGATCCCCGTCCACTACAACGTCGGCCACATCGCGGTGGTCGAGGGCGACACGACCAAGCCCGCCGGGCAGTTCCTGGTGTCGCTCAACAAGTGGTCGGTGGACCGCTTCCTCACCACGGGCCCGCTCCTGCCGCAGAACTTCCAGCTGATCGACATCTCGGCGCCGGGCCAGGCCATGCAGCTGCTGTACGACATGCCGATCGGGATCGGCGAGCCGCACTACGCCCAGATCATCAAGGCCGACAAGCTGAACGCCTGGGAGGTGTACCCCGAGGTGGGCTGGGACCCGCACCGCCAGGCACCCGACCCGCACGCCGTCACGCTGGGCAAGGAGCGGATCGAGCGCAAGGACGGCGTGGTGCACGTGTACATGTCGGCCGTGCGCAGCCACTTCACGCCTGAGCACATCGAGGTGAACCAGGGCGACAAGGTGGCCCTGCACATCACCAACGTGGAGCGGGCCAAGGACGCCACCCACGGCTTCGCGATCGGCGGGTACGGGATCAACCTCAGCCTGGAGCCGGGCGAGACGACGACGGTGAACTTCACGGCCAACCAGCCGGGGGTGTTCCCCTACTACTGCAGCGAGTTCTGCTCCGCGCTGCACCTCGAGATGACGGGCTACCTGCGGGTGACCCCCGGCCCGGTGCAGCAAGGCAAGAAGAAGTAGGCGGACGCCATGAGCCTGTGGGAGCGTCTGGTGGGGCCGCGGGTCCCGCCCGAAGAGATGCAGGAGCGGCGGCTGCGCTACCGCCTCCCCACCCTGTTCCTGTTCCTGGCCGCCGTGTCGCTGCTGGTGACGATCGTCCTCCCGATGTGGCGCATGCGCCTCCTGGCCCCCCAGTATCCGGGGGGCCTCGAGGTGCAGGCCTACGTGAACCACCTGGAGGGCGACGTCGCGGAGATCGATGGCCTCAACCACTACATCGGCATGCGGCCCCTGAACGAGGCCGCCTCGCTGGAGCGGGCGGTCAGCGTGTACGCCATCACCGGGCTGGCGCTGTTGGTGGCGGCGGCGATCTTCGTCCACACCAAGTGGGCCGCCCTGCTCGCCTTGCCGGCCTTTCTGTTCCCCGCAGTGTTCCTGGCCGACCTCTACTACTGGATGCGCGACTTCGGGACCAACCTCGACCCGACGGCGCCGCTCAGCAGCTCCATCGACCCCTTCGTCCCGCCGATCCTCGGCGAGGGGGTGGTCGGGCAGTTCCGGACCATCGCCTGGGTCGACATCGGCTTCTACACCGCGGCGCTCGCGTCGCTGTTGATCGTGCTGGGCCTGTACTTCCACCGACGCGCCTACAAGCCGCTGGTCGAGCAGGCGTCGCCGCCTGCGCGCGCGCCGGCGGCCACCGGCGCGCAGCAGGAGCGCGCGTGAGGCGAGCCCCAGCGGCCCTGTGCCTGGCCGGCGCCTTGTTGGCTGCGGCGCCCGCCTCCGCCCGCGTCTGGGAGGTCGGCGGCCAGGTCGAGGGGGAGGCCGCGCCGACCCTCGCGGAGGTGCTGGCCCAGGCGCAGGACGGAGACACCGTCGTGCTGCACGCGGGCACCTACGCCGGGCCGCTGATGATCGAGCGCTCCATCACCCTCGAGGGGCGGGGGTGGCCCGTGATCGACGGCGGCGGCCGCGGGACGGTGCTCCAGGTCCGCGCGCCGCGGTCGGTCGTGCGAGGCCTCGTGGTCCGCGGCAGCGGCGCCTCCCTCGACCAGGAGAACTCGGGGATCGCGGTGGAGGCCCCCGAGGTGCGGGTGGAGGGGAACCGCCTGGAGGAGACCCTGTTCGGGATCTACCTGCGCCGGGCGCCCCGCAGCGTGGTGCGGGGCAACACGATCCACAGCAAGGACCTGCCGGTCCCCCGGCGGGGGGACGCCATCCGGGTGTGGTACAGCGACGGCGTCCGCATCGAGGCGAACCGCGTGGTCCGGGGCCGGGACGTGGTCCTGTGGTACTCGAGGGACCTCACCGTCCGGGAGAACGTCGTGCGCGACGGCCGGTACGGGCTGCACTTCATGTACTGCGACGACGCGAGGATCGAGCGCAACCGCCTGACCGGCAACTCGGTGGGCGCCTTCCTGATGTACAGCCGCCGCCTCCGCCTGCACCACAACCTGATCGCCCACAACCGGGGTCCGAGCGGCTACGGCGTCGGCATGAAGGACATGGACGACGCGCGGGTGTGGGAGAACCTGTTCCTCGACAACCGGATCGGCGCCTACGTCGACAACTCGCCGCGCGAGATCGACAGCGCCGTGGTGTTCGAGGGCAACGTCTTCGGGGGCAACGACTACGGGGTGCGGTTGCTGCCGCTGGTGCGGCGCAACGTCTACCTCGGCAACAGCTTCGTCGACAACGGCGTGCAGGTGGGGCTGACCGGGGGCGGACGCCTGGAGGGGAACACCTGGACCGAGGAGGGGCGGGGCAACTACTGGAGCGACTACGCCGGCTACGACGCGGACGGCGACGGGGTGGGCGAGGTCCACTACCAGGCGGACGAGCTGTTCGAGACCTTGACCGACCGGAACCCGAAGCTCCGCCTGTTCCTGTACACCCCCGCCGCCGAGGCCGTCGACTTCGCGGCGCGCGCCTTCCCGCTGGTGAAGCCCCGCCCCAAGCTGGTGGACGAGGGGCCGCTCATGGCGCCGCGGATCCCGCCGGGGGCGCCGGCCCCCGCCCGGGACCGAGCGGGGCTGCTGCTCGGCTCCTCGTCGCTGCTGGTGGCCCTCGGCCTGGGCATGGTCCTGCTGCCGGTCCTGCCCCGCGCCCGCGGGCGCTCGGC
>JAWLGW010000317.1:0-7026 GCA_041690735.1 Planctomycetota bacterium | reverse complement strand
TGGGGCCGGCGGCGGAGGCCGGGGTGGGGGGGGCGCGGCGCCCGCGGGGCGAGGTGGTGGCGGGGTTGGTCCTGCGCCGGTTCGGGCCCGCCCTGGGGCGGCTCCTCGAGCGCCACCTGCGCGGGCGCTTCCCCGACGTGCAGGTGCGGGTGGTCGCGCCCGACGGCGCCGGGGCGCGCGAGGCCGCGGCGGCGGGCGGCCTGGTGGTGAAGCCCGCCACCGACCTGCACGATCAGCTGGTGCCGACCTCCGAGAAGCAGGCCGAGGTGCACCTGACCGCGTCGGGAGGCCCGGGCGCGCAGCCGGTCGCCCAGGCGGTGGGGCGGGGCGCGGCGCATGCCCACCGGGGGCACCTGGTGTGGGCGATCCCCGCGATCGTGGCCTCGACCGCCACCTTGCCGGTCGGGGTCGCGGGCCTGGTGGTGGTGCACATGGCCCTCACCGACCTCGAGCGCGAGGCCCTCACCGAGGCCCTGGTGCGCGGCCTCGACCAGGCGGCCGCGCGGCTGGCCGCGGCGCTGGCGGAGGACCCGCACCGTCCCTGGGCGATCGAGCTGAGGGACCTGGACTAAACGGAGGTGCGCGCTCACGGATGGTCGCGCGAGAGCCGGCTCTCCCGCGCACGCTTCACAACAGAGGCAGCGCCGAATTCCTGTGAAGTGCGGGCTAACCGCTGACCGCTACTTCGGGCGCAGGCCCTGCGGGCAGCTCGCCCAGGTCGCGCCAGCCGGGCTTGGGCGGCTGGCCGCGAGCGGCGCGGCGGGCGGCTCGGTCGGCGGCCCGCAGGGGGTCGGGGATCCGGAAGGCGCCGGGGAGGCGGCGGACCAGGTCGCAGGCCTCCTCGGGCGAGCACAGGTGGCCGGGGCTGGCGAACACCGGCTTGACGTGCGAGCGACGGCGGACGGCGTAGCCCAGTCGCTCGCCGTCGACGTCGATCGCCGCCGCGCCGCCCCGCGTGAGCGGCGCGTCGACGCGGATCCGTAGCAGGGCTTGCTTGGCGCAGCCGACGGTGGGGAGGCCGCACGCCAGGCCGAGCCAGCAGGCGACGCCCAGGCGCCGGGGGTGAGCCAGCCCGTGCCCGTCCACCACCAGCGCGTCGACCTCGAGTCCGTCGGCGCGCGCCGCCGCCACCAGCGCCGACAGGGGCGGCCCCTCGCGGAAGCAGAACAGGCCGGGGCGATAGGCGGTCTCCACGGGCTGCCGCCCCAGCGCGCCCGCCACGAAGCGCCCGGGCTCGCCGCCCCTGCTCGGCGGCCCGACGTCGCCCAGGGTGAACAGGGCGCCGGCCACGAACGCGGCGTCGCCCTCGTACTGGACGTCCAGCGCCAGCACCCGCAGGCCGGGGCGCACGAGCGGGAGCGGCTGCGCCTGCGCCACGACCCGCGCGGCGAGCCGCTCTTGCAGGCGCAGCAGCGCCTCGGGCTCGTCCTCGCTCAGTGGCCCTGCTGGCGGAGCTTGGCGCCGCAGGAGGGGCAGAAGTTGGCGCCTGGCGTGAGCTCGGCCCCGCACGAGGGGCAGGCCGCCTCGCCCACCTTGGCGCCGCACGAGGGGCAGAACGCCGCCCCGTCGGGGAGCTCGGCGGCGCACGACAGGCAGCCGCCTGCGGCCCCCAGCCACTCCTCGGCCTCGGGGTGGCCGAGGTCGCGCGCCTCGCGCAGCAGGGCGCGGGCCTCGCCGGTCACCCCTTCGCGGTCGCCGCCGGACAGGGCCACCGCCTGGGCGAACAGCGCCTCGGCGCGCCCCTTGGGGTCCTCGTAGTCGCCGGTCACCTCCACCGCCTCGCCGTACAGCGCGGCGGCCTGGGGCCAGTCGCCCTGGCGGTTGCGGTCGGGCCGCACGGTGCCCGCCTGGGCCAGGTACCCCTCCTTGGCCAGCTTGAGGAACCGCCCCGCCAGGGCGTCCTCGGTCGCGGAGGCGTACGCCGACCGCGCCGCCTCCCACTCGCCCGCCTCCTCGAGGCAGCGTCCCCGCCCCATGCGGACGTGGTTGAGCTTCATGTGGATCAACCGCTGCGCGACCGAGTCGGCGCGCTCCTCGGCGATCGCGAGGGCGGCGACGAGCTCCTCCTCGGCCTCGCGGTAGCGCGCCTGCGCCGTGTCACAGTCGGCCGCCTTCTCCGCCTCGCGCCCCTCCTTGGCGAGCTCGAAGCCGCGGTCGGTGCGGTCCTGCTGCTCCAGCGAGGAGCAGCCGGCCGTCGCCAACACGGTCGCCAGCGCCAGCACCACGCCGGGGATCTGCCGTTGAAGCGCCATTCTGGGCCTCCGCTAGCTGCTTCCTATCCGACGGATGCTAAACCGGCAACGCTCCGGCCGGGGCGGTCACTTCTTGCCGCCCCACAGCAGGCCCCACAGGCCGCCGCCCTTCTTCTTGTCCTTGATCAGGGGGACGATCTGCTCCAGCTCGGCGGCCACGGTCGCCGCGTCGGGGGGGCGGTTGGCGGGGTTCTTGTCGAACAGGCGGTCGAGCAGCTCGTGGAGCTGCTTGGGGAGGCTCTTGAGGGAGGGGTCCGCCTTCGCCAGCGGCAGGGGGTCCTCCATCATGTGGCAGGCCATGAAGCCGTTGGCGCTCTCCGACTCGAAGGGGAGCCGGCCGCTCAGGCACTGATACAGCACCATGCCCATGGAGTACAGGTCGCTCGAGGGGGTGATCTTGTCGCCCGCCGCCTGCTCGGGGCTCATGAACTGAGGGGTCCCGGTGGCGCCCCCCTCGACCGTCTTGAACACCATGCCCTCGAACTCGCCGAGGTCGCGAATGATCGCGATCCCGAAGTCCATGAGCTTGGCCACCTGCCCGTCGTGCGAGATCAGGATGTTCGCCGGCTTGACGTCGCGGTGAATGATCCCGGCCTCGTGCGCCGCCCCCAGGGTGGCGAACACCTGCCGACACAGCTGCAGCGCCTGCTTGGGGGCCAGCTGGGTCTCGGTCTCGAGGATCTCGGCGAGGTCCTCCCCGTCGAAGAACTCCATGGCGAGGTAGTCGTGTCCCTCGGGGGTGCGACCGGCGTCGTACACGTCGATCACCCCCGGGTGCGAGAAGAAGCCGTTGGCCAGGATCTCGCGCTTGAACCGCCCCTTGGCGTCCTCGGTGGCGTCGCCGTTGAGGACCTTGAGCGCCACCGGCAGGGTCGGGTCGTCCTGGCCGTCGGCGAGGAACACGATCCCCATGGCGCCGGCGCCGATCCGCCCCAGGACCCGGTACCGCTCGATCCGGTGGCCGACCTGCGGGTCGGAGGTGTCGATCCACTCGGGGACCGCGAACTGCGGCGGCGCCAGCTGCTCCTCGGCGACCTTGCGCAGGTTGGTGGAGTCGACCAGCGAGCCCACGCCGGGGGAGCCGTCGGCGCCCATGGGCGGCAGCTTGATCACGCCGCTGATCGTGGTCCCCTGCGGGACTCCCACCGCCTGGCCGCGCGAGTCGAGGTAGGCCTGGAGCTCCTGCGCCTGCTGTCGGTCGCAGGCCACCCGCGCCTGGAACCGGTACCGCTGCTCCTGCTCCTGCGGCAGCAGGCCCTCCGAGACCAGTGAGTTACCCAGCGCGCTGGCGTCGGCCTCGGGCCCGATCCGCTCCATGAGCTCCTGGAGGCGCGGGCCGGGCACGCCCTGCGTCGCCAGGAGGTGGGCGTACACCTGCAGCAGCCGGGAGCGCTTGTGCCGCTGCACCGCCTCGTGGACGTAGCGGGCCTGATCGAACGAGACCACCTGCTCGGCAGCCAGCCGGGCCAGCAGGCTGCGCTGGTCGCCGCCCTGCCCCGTGGCGTCGAGCGCCCGCAGGAGCACGTCGCGTGCGGTCGGGAGCTGCCGGTTCAGCAGCCGCGCCGCCACCAGGTCGTCGTAGGAGATCACCCGGCCTCCGGCCCTCAGAATAAGAGATGACGCGGCGGGGGGACAGGCGAGCGAGGGAGGAGAGGCGCTGCGATCAAGCGATGGGCTGGAGCGAGGCAGCAGCGGCTGTCTCCCTCCGGGCCCTACGGTTCGCCGAACGAGACCTCGACCGGCTCGGGGAGCTTGAGCACCCCCTGTCCGGTGTAGATCGTGGCCCGGACCTCCTTGCTCCCGGGGCTGGTGGCGGTGAGCCGCGCCCGGGCCACCCCGTCGGGGCCGGTCCGGGCCTCGGGCTGCTCCAGCCTGGCGCCCTGCCCCTCCACCAGCAGCTCGACCCGCACCCCCGGCACCCGGTTGCCGAGGGCGTCGCGCAGCACGACCTCGAGGTCGACGACCTGCGCGCCGTCGGCCGAGGCACCCTTGACCGGTCGCGCCAGCAGGGTGCAGGCGTCGAGGGAGGGCGGCCCCGCCACGAACACCACCCGGGCGACGGACCGCAGGGGCACGCGCTCGGAGCCCTGCCCGACGACGGCGGTGACCGACTTCACCTCGGCGACGCTCGAGGCCAAGGTCGCCAGCACCCGCCCGGTGGCGTCGGCCTGCACGGCGTCCTGGCTGAGCAGGTTGCCCGCCCCGCTGACCTGCAGCTGCACCGCGCCGCCGGGGACCGGGTTCCCCCGCGCGTCGCGCAGGAGGACCTCCACCCGGGCCCGCTGCTTGCCGTCGGCCACCAGCCCCAGCGCCGGGCTGACGCTGACAGCGGAGGCCTGGGCGCTGACCGGCCCGGGCACGAACTCCAGCTCGAGCCGGGCGGGCAAGACCACGGCCTCGGGCCCGGGGTCGACCGTGCAGGCCAGCCGCGTCATGCCCGCGCGGGTGGAGCGGACCGACCAGCGCGCCCGTCCCTCGGCGTCGGTGAGCGCCACAGGCTGGTCGATCCGCGCGCCCTCTTCGCCCTCGACGGCGGCCAGCTCGACGCGGCGCCCGGACACGGGGTTGCCGTGGGCGTCGGCCAGCCGGGCCACCACGACCGCCTCCGCCTCGCCGTCGGCGATCGTCGGTCCGGGGGCGGACGTGGAGAGGGCGGCGCTGCGCGGGTCGAGAGGGCCGGGTTCGAAGTCCACCGTCGGCTGCGCGCTGAGCACCACCTGCTGGGAGCCGGGGTTGATCGTGCAGGTGAGGGTCTTCACCTCGGCGACGGTCGAGGTCAGGCTGCCCGCCGCCCGCCCCTCGGCGTCGGTCGCCGCGGCGGGCTGCGTCAGGGCCACCCCGCTGCCGCTGGCGGAGAGCTTCACGGTCTGCCCCGGCACCGGGTTCCCCTGCGCGTCGCGCACGATCACGCGGACCTGCGTCGGCGTGACGCCGTCCGCCGGCACGCCGCTGGCGCGCTCCACCACCACCCGCGACCGCTCCTCGCTGGGGCGTCCGGGGACGAACCGCAGCGGCGCCGGGCCGAGCCGCAGGGCCCGGCCCGCGGGGTCGACGGTCACCGAGACGCTCTTGACCTCGGCCACCGTGGACACCAGGCTGCCGGTGGCGACGCCGTCGGGGCCCGTGACCTGCGCGGGCTGGACGAGGCGGTTGCCGGCGCCGGCGGCGGCGAGCTCGACCCGCTGGCCGGCGATCGGGTTCCCGTGGGCGTCGGCGACCAGGACCCGGAGCTCGGCCGCCGTGGTCCCGTCGGCCGGCAGCGCCCGGTCGGGGACCTGCAGCTCGCAGCCCTCGGGGTCGAGCGGTCCGGCCACGAACTCCACGGTGGGCTGCTGGATCAAAACCATCTCGTCGGTGCCGGGGTTGACCACGACGGTGAGCGTGGTCAGCCCGGCCACCGTCGAGGCGACCGAGCCCGCGGCGAGCCCGGCGGGGCCGGTGGGCCCGGCTGGCTGCACCACGATCGCGCCCGCGTGAGAGGCGCGGAACCGCACCGTCTGGCCGGCGCGCGGTCGGCCCAGGGCGTCGCGCACCACCAGGGAGACGGTGGCGGCGGCGACGCCGTCCGCCGGCAGACCGCCCGCGGGGGTGACGGTGACGCGCATGTGTCGCTCGGCCTGCCGGGCCTTGAGCCGCGCCTCCTCGAAGGCGCGCGCCCGCGCCTGCGCCACCTCCAGCCCCGTGCCGGCCTTCGCGAGCGCCTGCAGCCCCTCTACCACGGTGGGGGCGGCCTCGTCGAGCCGCCGCGCCTGCTCGATCAGGTCCCGCGCCCGCGCCAGCTGCTCGGCCCGCGCCTCGAGCCGCTCGAGGGTGGCGGCGCCGACCCCGTCGAGCAGGGCGAGCCCCCGCTGCAGCAGCCCCTCGACCGCCTGGCGCCGCAGCGCGACCACGTCGGGGTGCTCGGGGCTGGCGAGGACGGCCTTGAGGAGGGGCTCGGTCGCAGCCTCCACCCGGCCGGTGTGGAGCGCCCGGCGGACCTCGCCCAGCAGGCCCTCCAGGAAGTCGCTCTGGCTGCGCCGCGCCGCCAGCGCGCTCCACTGCTCGAGCACCTCCCGGTCGACCCGCAGGGCGGCGGCGGCCTCGGGGGACGCCTGCGCCACCTCGGTGGAGATCAGCTGCGCCGCGCGACGAGGCAAGGCGAGCTGCTCGTCGGGCGCCAGCTCGCCGCTGGCCCGGTCGAAGCACTTGGACGCGGTGGCGAAGTCGCGCTCCAGCAGCTTCTCGAGTCCCTGCACGGCGGTCGACACGATCTTGTGACGACGCTGCCGTTCGCGCAGCACGAACTGCTGCGCCCAGGCGCCGAGCAACGCCAGGAACAGGGCCGCCGTGATCCCGGCCGCCAGCGCCTGGCGGCGGTTGCGTCCCAGCCACTTGCGCAGCCGGTAGCCGGCGGTGGCGCGGCGGGCGGTGATCGGCTGCCGGTCCAGGTAGCGCTCGACGTCCGCCTGCAGGTCGGCGGCGCTGGCGTAGCGGGCCTTCTTCTCCTTCTCCAGCGCCTTGAGGCAGATCGCGTCGAGCTCCCAGGGGACGCTCGCGTTCCGCTGGCTGGGCGCCAGCGGCTCGTCGCGCGGGATCTGGACCAGGATCTCCTGCGCGGTCCCGGTGAAGGGGGTGGTCCGGGTGAGGATCTCGTACAGGATCACGCCCAGCGCGTACACGTCGCTGCGCGCGTCCACCTCGCGCACGCGGCCGGCCGCCTGCTCGGGAGCCATGTACTTGAGCGTGCCCAGGATGGCGCCGTCCTGGGTGAGGGACACGCTCTGGGTGCGGTCCC
>JAWLGW010000316.1:0-7032 GCA_041690735.1 Planctomycetota bacterium | reverse complement strand
CCAGGGCGAGCAGGCCGAGCAGCAGGCCCAGCAACGCGCGGCGCCGCGCCACGCGCGCCGCCGCCTCGCCCTGCTCCAGCGCCTCGTCCACGCCCGAAGGCTATGCCGGTCGAGGCCTCCCGCGCAACTGGCGAGCGGCATGCAGTGCGCCCTCCCATGGTGTAGCGTCCGGAGCATGGACGACGCGCGCCAGCCCGCCCCGCTCGACAAGCCGCAGCTCGCCTGGGGGCGGATCGCGATCAAGGAGACGCTGGCCGAGGCGGTGGACACGATCGCGCGGGAGTACCCCTTCGAGCGCCACCCGTACCTCCTGTGGGCCCGCGATCCCGCGCGCACATGCGACGAGTTCCGCCGCAGTCAGGTGCCCTTCCGGTTCGCGGTCGAGGCCTTCTCGCAAGCGCTGGCGGGGGTGCTGGCCCGCATGCCGCGGCTCGAGGACCGGCTGCGGGTGGCGGAGAACATCGCGGAGGAGCATGGCCACGGCGAGCGGGCCCTGAGCCACAAGTACACGTTCCTGGAATACCTGCGGGCCCTCGGCGCGGACGAGAAGGAGCTCGAGGAGGCGTGCCCGATCTGGGTCACCGCCTTCACCCACTCGCTCCGCAACCTGTGCCTGGCTCAGTCGCACGAGGTAGGGGCGGCGGCCCTGGGGATGATCGAGCACCTGTACGTGGGCGTCAGCGCCTCGATCGCGCGCCTGATCCACGAGCGCGGCTGGGTCGAGGAGGGGACGCAGCGCCACTACGAGCTGCACGAGGTCCTCGACGTGGAGCACGCCCGGGAGCTGCTCGAGGTGGCCGAGCCGGCCTGGGAGGCGCCGCGCACCCGCTCCTACGTGGCGCTGGGGCTGCTGCTGGGGGCCTACTACTTCTGGACCCTGTACGAGGACCTGCTGATCCCGATCAGATCTCGCTCGTGACCACGAACCGCCAGTCGCTCTCCATGCGGTGCGCGAACACGGTGGCGTCGGCGCCCGGGTGGAGCCCTTCGGCGGCGAGGGCGGCGGCGAGGGGGTCGCCCTCGGCGCAGCACACCATGTGGACGTGCCCCTCCCGGGGCGCGGTCGCACACCCCGGGCGGGGGCGCCCGTACTCCGCGTGGAGGAGCGGCATGGGCGCGCCGGTGCTCTGCAGGACGATGTCCTTGACGTTCGCCGGCGACCACCAGGAGACGGGTCCCCGCTCCCGCCGCAGGAGCGGCGTCACCGCCCGCGCCGCCTCCGCGTCGAGCGAGTAGATCCCCAGCCGCGCCACCGGGACGATCGGCGACCAGCGCCAGTGGCTGAGGAGCCGCACCATGGGGTTCTCGCTCCCGTCCCCAGGGTTCATGGAGATCCCGTAGCCGCGCCGGCAGCGGGGGTAGTAGCGGGGGAACCCGAAGGCCAGCATGCGCAGGGGGATCCGCGTGCGGCGCAGCTCGGGGTCGACCTTGAGGTCGCACAGGTACCAGGTCCGGCGGCGGCCCTCCCCGCGGCGGAAGGGCACCCGCCGCAGGACGGCGCCTCCTACCGCGACCAGCCGCTCCCCGACCAGGGCGCCGTAGTAGATCAGCCGGCCCATGCGGTCGAAGAAGGCGAAGTAGTCGGGGCCGTGGTCGATCTGGAAGAAGTCGTCCCCGATCGGGTACGTCGCCTGAGCCTCGAGCGCCCTCAGCCGCGCCTGATAGCGGGGGCGGTCACGCGGCGGGTGCAGCGGCCGGATGCGGAGGCGGTCGTTCACTCCGATAGAGTAGTCGAGGCTGGACCACGGAGGATCGGGTGAGGACGCCCCTGCCGGCCTGGGTGGAGGAGGCGCGGGCGCAGCCGCTGGCGTTCGCGCAGGTCCGTGAGGACGCGGGCGTCGACCTGGGGGTCGTCGGCGCGCTGGCGTCCGCGCGAGGCCCCTCGGTGCGTGGAGGCCTGCGGGTGCTGATGGTCGCGTCCGGCGGCTGCACCGCGGCCGCCCTGGCGGCGGACCCGCGCGTCGCAGCCCTCCACCTCGTCGACCCCAACCCCGCGCAGCTCGCCCTGGCGAGGCTCAAGCTCCGCCTGCTGGAGACGCGGCCTCCCGAGGAGCGGGGGGCGCTGCTGGGTCACGCGCCGCTCGCCGCCGACACCCGCGGGGCGGCCCTGGCCGCGGAGCTCGCGGCCCTGGGCTGCCCGGCGGACGCGCTGGGGGACCCCGCCTGCGTGGCGCGGCTGGGGCCGGACCACGTCGGCCGCTACGAGCGGACGTTCGCCGCCCTGCGGCGGGCGCTGGGCCACGACGAGGAGGTCGGGGCGCTGCTCCGCCTGGCGGACCCCCCGGCGCAGGCCCGGCGGGTCGCGCCGGAGACGGCGCTCGGCGCGGCCCTCGACCGAGCCTTCGACGAGGTGTTCGCGCTGCCGGCCCTGGTGGCCCTGTTCGGCGAGGGGGCCACCGCCAACCGGGTGCAGCCCTTCGCCCGCCACTTCGCCCACCAGACGCGGCGGGTGCTGGCGAGCCTCCCGGCGGCGACCAACCCCTACCTGTGGCAGGTGCTGGCCGGGCGGCTCCCGCCGGCCGCGACGCTGCCCTGGCTGGAGGCCCCCGCGCCCGCGCGACTCCCGGAGGTCAGGCTGGAGCGCGCGTTCATGAACGAGGCCCTGGCCGAGGGCGACGAGGCCTTCGACCTGATCCACCTGTCGAACATCCTCGACTGGCTCGACCCGGCGCAGGCGGCCGAGACCCTGGACCTCGCCTGGCGCCGCCTGCGGCCGGGCGGCGCGGTGCTGGTCCGCCAGCTCAACTCGACCCTCGACGTGCCCGGGGCGGGGCCGCGCTTCCGGTGGCTGCCCGACCGCGCCGCGGCGCTGTTGCGGGAGGACCGCAGCTACTTCTACCGGGCGCTCCACTGGGGACGGCGGGAGGGCTGAGGCGCGCTACTCCTCGTCCTCGAGGCGGACCTCGCCGAGGTCGGTCGTCTCGCGGGCCACGACCTCGACCTCCACGAGCCGAGTGACGCAGCCCACCCCCTCGATCCGCAGGCGGTGGACGCCCGGGGGCAGACCCTCCAGCGCGAAGCGCCCGTCGGGGCCGGCGGCCTGGGGCCACTCGTTGACCGTGATCCACACGTCGTTCGCCGTCTGGGTCAGCCACTGGGTGCGGGCTTCGACGACGCCGCCGAGCGGCCCCTCGATCCGCGCTCGGGCGGGGACGCCGTTCCCGCGCGCGTCGATCAGGCGGCCGGTCAGGGTCCCGCCGCGGGCGAAGCGGAGGTCGAGGTCCCGCAGCGCGCCCTCCTCGCCGGCTGGCGCCTGCCCGAGCCGGAGCGGCGCCAGGGCCGGGTCGGGGGCGACGAGGAACACCTCCCGGGCGCCACCGGGGGCGTGGAGCCGGGTGTTCAGGCTCCCCTCGCCGTCGAGGCGGACCCGGGAGGTGCGCACCACGTCCGCCAGGACCACCGCCGCCAGCAGCTCGCTGCCGCCGCCCTGGACCCGGCCCTCGACGCGGAGCGGCGCGTTCTCGGTCCACACGAAGGTGGCCGCTTCGCCCTCGGTCACCACCACCATGCGCCACTGACCGCCTCGCCCCAGGTGCAGCTCGGCGCGGCCGGGCGGGAGCGCGCCGAAGCGCGCCACTCCGTCGCCCGAGGTGGAGCGGGCGGGCATGTCGCGCCACTGGAAGCCGGGCATGGAGACGTCCATGAACACGCCGGGCACGGGCTCGCCGTCGGGGGTGACGACCTTGATCGCCAGGGGCCGCGTCTCCGCCAGGTCGATCACCGCCTCGCCCACCTCACCGCGGCGCGCCTCGGCGGCGATCGCTCGGCTCAGCGACGCGGCCGGGTGCCAGGCCCGCACGTAGTAGCGCCCCGGCGCCAGGTCGAACCGAGCCACGCCGTCGGCGTCGGTGGCGCCCCGCTGCTCGACGCCGCTGGAGACGTCGACGCCGAAGCGGGTGACGCCGGGGTCGACCACCTCGACCCGCGCGCCCACCACCGGCCCGTTCGCGTCGCGGACCCGCACCCGCAGAGGAGCGCGGCCCTGCGCGGTCAGCTCCACCGTGGCGGTCTGGCCCCCGACGACGCGCGCGTCACCGACCGCCTCGGGCTGCTCGCCCCCGGTGAACACCTCCAGGGTGACGCGGCCGGGCGGGAGGGGGGCGAGCTCGAAGCGTCCCTCCCGGTCGGCGGCGGCGAAGGCCGGGGGCTCTCCCTCCCGGACGGCGCGGACCAGCGCGCCCGGGAGGGCGAGGCCGGAGGCGGTCAGCACCCGACCGGCGACGGCGCCGGGGGTGCCGGGGAGGAGCCGGAGGGTGCTCGCGCGGCCGAGGCTTCCGGGGGTCAGCCGGAGGGGGAGGTGACCGGGCGCCTCCGCGGTGAGCTCGAGCGCAAAGGATCCTGCGGCGGGTAGGTCGAAGCGGATCCGGCCGGCCGCGTCCGCCGTCGCCGTCGCGACCTGCAGCGCGCCGACGTGCAGGCGTACGCGCGCCCCCTCGAGCGCCCGTCCGTCCACGGACACGACGCGCAAGCTGCTGGGGAGCGTGTCGTGCGGGGCTCGACGGGAGAGGTCGACGAGCCGCCAGGCTGACGAGTAGACCAGCGGACCGAGTGACAGCGCCCCGCTCGGGCCTTCGGCGACGATGACGCACGCGCCATCCAGGGCGGGCAGGATCGCCCGACCCCAGCGGTCTGTGACCGCCTCGCCCAGGGGATACCCTCCGACCAGCCCCTCCCGATAGACGCGCAGCCGCAGCCCGCTGACAGGTTCGTCGTCACGTTCGACCCAGTAGCGAGGGACCTCCTGACCCCGCTCCGCCCCGTTCAGCTCCACCAAGCCCCGGATGTCGCCGTCGAGGTCCGCGCCCTCGGCGGGGGGCGTCTCCTGGGCAAAGGCGACGGGCGCCGCCAGGAGCGCGACGAGGAGCAGGGGGATCGAACGCATGGACGGGCCCCTTCTCGGTGCCCGCTCATCGTAACGGTCGCGCGACGTCCCTGCCGCGGGGTACCTTCGGGGCATGCTGACTCGAACCGTCGCTCGCGTCGAAGGGCTGCCCGCCGACCTGCGCTCCATTACGACCCGGGCGGAGGAGCCGGACGCCGCCGAGCTCCGCCGGCTGGGCCTCGACTCCGCCGGAATCGACGCGATCTGGAGCGCGGTGGAGGACCTGTTCCGCACCCGCATGCACCCGGCGCTCGGCTTGTGCGTCCGGCGCCACGGCGTCGTCGCCCTGGACCGCGCGATCGGCTGGGCCCGCGGCGCGTCCCCCGAGGCCCCGCCCGGGGCGCCCCGGCAGCTGGCGACCCCCGACACGCCGTTCTGCATCTTCTCGGCCAGCAAGGCGATCACCGCCGTCCTGATCCACCACCTCGACGACGAGGGGCTCCTGCACATCGACGACCGGGTCGCCGAGTACCTGCCCGAGTTCGCCTGCAAGGGCAAGGAGAGCACCACGATCCGCCACGTCCTCACCCACCGGGCCGGGATCCCCTCGATCGCCGGCGCCGAGGTGGCGGACAAGGCGTCGCTGTTGGTGGACTGGGACGACATCGTGGCGCGCCTGTGCGACGCCCAGCCCGCCACACCGCCCGGGCGGCGGCTGGCCTATCACGCGGTGACCGGCGGCTTCGTGCTGGGGGAGATCGTCCGCCGGGTGACGGGCAAGACCATCCGCGAGGTGCTGGCGGAGCAGCTCCTCGACCCCCTCGGCTTCCGCTTCATGAACTACGGCGTCGCCGCCGAGGACCAGGACCGGGTGGCGCTGAACGCCTTCACCGGCCGGCCGGCGCCGTTCCCGGTGTCGGTCTTGGTGCGGCGGGCCCTGGGGGTCGCGTTCCGCGAGGCGGCGGAGATCTCCAACGACCCGCGGTGGGTGCAGGGGATCGTCCCGGCGGGGAACATCTACGCCACCGCCAACGAGGCCTCCCGCTTCTATCAGCTGCTCCTCAACGAGGGGACGCTCGACGGGACGCGCGTGATGGATCCGCGCACGATCCGCCGGGCCCGCGCTGAGACCTCGTACCTGGAGGTCGACCTGACCCTGGGGCTGCCGATCCGCTACGGCCTCGGCTTCATGCTGGGCACCGAGCCGGTGAGCCTGTTCGGCCCGGGGACCCCGCAGGCCTTCGGCCACCTGGGCTTCATTCAGGTCTACACCTGGGCAGACCCGGAGCGGCAGCTGGCGGTGGCGCTGGTCAACACCGGCAAGCCCTTCTTCGGGCGGCACCTGGTGCAGCTGTACCGGCTCCTGAGCGCCATCTCCCGCCACTGCCCGCGAGTGGGCTAACGGCTGTAGAACCTCGCCTGCACCGGGCCGAAGCTCAGCGCGTCGCCGTGCCCGAGCTCCCGCGGCTGGTTCTTGACCAGGGGCTCCCCGTTGACGGTGGTGCCGCTGCTCGAGCCGCGGTCGGTGACCCGGAACACGCCGTCCGCGTAGTCGATCACCGCGTGGGTGAAGGACACGCCGCGGTCGCGCAGGCGGACCTCGGCCTGACGCGCGGTGCCGACCCGGTGCTCCTTGTCGTGGAGCGGGTGGACCTCCCCGTCGGCCTTTCCGGACAGGATCTCCAGGCGGGCCTGCGCCCCGGCGGCGGCCAGCGGCGCCAGGCCCTTGGGCGCGTCGTCGCCTCCTGCGCCCGCCAGCCCGGCCGGGATCATCGGCGCGCCCGGGGCGGACGCTTCGCGATCGCGAGCGGCGACGGGCGGCGCGAAGTCGCCGCCACCTCCGCCGACACCGGGCGCGCCTCCGGTGGGCGGCGCGCCGACAGGAGAGGTGGGGGCGGACGAGGGCGTCGGGGGCGAGGGCGGCTCGCCGAGGGCGATGACGTCGGTCACCTCGCCGAGCGCCTCGGCGGCCGGCGGGGCCGCGGCGGGAGGGTCACCCAGCGGGACGATCTCCGTGGACGCGTCGAGCGGCACGCTATCGCCGAGGCGGATCAGGTCCTGCGACTGAGCGAGTGACTCCAGCAGAGCCTCGTCGTCTTCGGGCGCGAGGTCGGCTGCCGGAGTCCCCGCCGGGGGCGGGGCAGCAGGGGGCGGGCTCGCCGTCTGCTGCTGGGCAGCCGGCGAGGTCGACCCGGCGGCGTCCTCGCTCT
>JAWLGW010000315.1:0-7047 GCA_041690735.1 Planctomycetota bacterium | reverse complement strand
GGCGCCGTGCTCGACCCGGCGCTGATCCCCCAGATCAAGGTGGGGGCCTCCACCACGCAGGACGTCCTCGACCTGTTCGGGCCGCCGACGGAGTACTCACGGATCCCCGGCAGCGCCGACATGACGCTGCAGACCACCGACCAGGAGTGGCGGGCCCGCTTCCCGATCGAGGCCTCCAAGGCGGCCGAGGACGTGTTCATTTACGAGTACCGGGAGGAGGAGGAGAGCTTCTTCAGCGTCTTCCTGTTCACGTACTTCACCCGCGACACGTTCACCGACAAGCTCATGGTCTTCTTCGACGCCGCCGACGTGGTGAAGTACCTCGCCTTCGGCAAGCAGACCGACACCGAGTTCGAGCGGCCCGAGGAAGACGAGGACGAGTGAGGCGCTGCCCGCGTCGCCGCGCCGCCCTGCTCCTGCTCCTCGCCCTGCTGCCCTCCACGAGCGGCTGCGGGGTCCTCGCGCTGATCCACGACAAGATGCTGGGGCCGGTGAGCCCGCTGGGCGAGATCCACCCGCCGACCATCGGGGCCGAGTTCACCGTCACCGATCAGGGGGTGTCGGGGGACATCAGCCAGGAGCCCAACTTCCGCCCCTTCCCGCCCAACATCCCCGACCGCGGGCGGCCCCTGCGCTACTGGAACATCGTGCAGGGCCTGTCCGCCTTCATCCGCGGGATCTCGTTCGTGGTGTGGGGCGAGACCCAGGACGGGCGGCCGCTGGACCCGGCGATGCTCGACGGGCTGCGGCCGGGCGTCGACGCCCAGACGGTGCTGTCGACCCTGGGCACGCCGCAGATGTGGCTGCGGCGCAAGACCGGCAGCCTCATGGCCTACAAGGCGGAGCTCGGCACCTTCTTCGCCTTCTACGTGGGCATGCCCCCCTTCGTGGACAACATCAACCCGATCCCGGGGCTGAGCTCGCTGACCTTCCGCTGGAACTACCAGTCGGTGCGCCCCTACAAGACGGTGCTGTTCTTCGACCAGGACGACCGGCTGGTCACCTGGATGCGCAACGACCCCGACCAGCCCATCGAGGAGACGGTGGCGGCCTCCGAGGAGGGGGAGTGAGCGACGGAGCAGCGCCCGGCACGACCGCTGTCATGCTGCTGTCCTTGGTCCTCCTGCTCGCCTCGGGCTGCACCCTCACCACCGAGTGGCGGGGCGACGGGGCGCTGGTGACCAAGACGCTGGAGGCCCGCCAGAACGGGGGCAACGTGGGCCGGATGTTCGAGTGGGAGCGCGGCCGGACCACCCTGCACGACGTCATGCGCGACCTGGGCCCGCCCGACGAGCTACGCCGGGTGAGCGGGGAGCTGTGGTGCGCCTACCGCCACGAGTACCGCCGCTTCCGCCGCATCCAGATCACCGGCTACGGCGGCGCGCGGGTGTTCACCTGGAACGACGGTCAGGAGATCGACAGCGTCGTGATCGTGGCCTTCGACGCCGAGGACCGGCTGGCCCACCACGGGACGGGGCGCTACTCGGCGGACTCAGGGCTGTACGACGTGCTGCTGGATTAGCGCCGGCGCACGCGCACCCGCACCCCGTGCTTGGGGCGCAGGGTGGTGAGGGGCTGGGGGACCACGCGGTGGCCCGGGACCGGCTCGAGGCGGAAGCGCTGCACCAGGCGCGTGAGGGCGAGCTGCAGGGTCACGTCGGCCAGCAGGCTGCCGATGCACAGGCGGTTGCCGCCGCCGTAGGGGAAGTAGGCGAAGCGGGGGCGCGCCGCGGCGCGGTCGGGCAGGAACCGGTCGGGGTCGAACCGCAGCGGGTCGGGCCACAGGTCGGGGCGGCGGTGCACCACCCACTGGCTGATCAGCAGCGGTGCCCCGGGCGGCACGCGGTAGCCGCCGATCTCGTCCTCCTGGCGCGGGGTCCGCACGATCACCCAGCCGGGGGGATACAGGCGCATGGACTCCCGCAGCACCCGCTCGGTGAGCTCCAGTCGGGGCAGGTCGGCGGCGGTGGGCCGACGCTCGCCCACCACGCCGTCGACCTCGGCCTCAAGCCGCTCGCGCACCTCGGGCGCCTCGCCCAGGGCGTGCACGGTCCAGGCCAGGGCGCTGGCCGTGGTGTCGTGCCCGGCCACGAACAGGGTCATGACCTCGTCCCGCACCTGCCGGTCGGTCATGCCCTCGCCTGTCTTTGGGTCGCGCGCCCCGAGGAGTCGCGACAAGAGGTCCGGATCGCCCTCGCTGGCGCCGGCGCGGCGGCGGCGGGCGATCAGCTCGTAGACCAGCGCGTCCAGGGTCGCCTGCGCGCGCCGGAACCGGACCCGCCGCGGGGTAGGCACGAACGCGGGCAGCTTGACCATGGCCCAGGCGGCGTGGTCGATGAACGCGTTGACCTCGACCAGCGCCCGCCCCAGCGCGACCGGGTCGCCGGTCAGGTGCTCGCCGAACAGCACGGTGAAGATCACCCGCTGCACCAGCTCGCTCGCCACCGCCGCCAGGTCGATGGGCCGGTCGCTGGGCCGGTCGCTGGACCGGCCGTCGCCACGACCGGCGTCGGCCGCCGCCTCCAAGCGCGACAGGGCCGCGTCGATCGCCGCCACGATCGCCGGGGTGGCCTCCAGCAGGCGGGCCCGCCGGAAGGCGGGCTGCATGAGGCGCCGCTGTCGCAGCCACAGCTCGCCTTCGCTGACGGCGAGGCCCTTGCCCATGACGGGCTCGACCGCCTCCAGCCCCGCCCCCTTCCAGTAATTCTGGGCGTTGTCCTGCAGAATGTGCTGCACATGCGCCGGCTCGCTCACGAGGTACAGGGTGAACTTTCCCAGCCCCACCCGGGCCAGGCCGCCGTGTTGCGCGGCCACCTCCTCGAAGAAGCGCAGCGGGTCGCGCCAGATCCGCGGCAGCACGCCCACCACCGGGTAGCCGCGCGGTCCGGGGGGCACGTCCGGGGGCCGGTCGGGGGCCCGATCGGCGACGCTCGCGCGGGTCTCGCTCATGGCGGTCACTCTATCCCGCGGGGCGGGCGGCCCGGGCCCTCGGCGCTCGCCGCCAGCCTGCTCCTGCTGGCGGTCGGCCTCGCCGGCTGCGCGGGGGAGCCGCTCCGGCCGAGCGTCGTCCCGCCGGTGGCCGCGCCCACGGAGGCGGAGGTGGTGGGGGTGCTCGCCGAGCGGTCCGCGATCGACTCCCTGGCGGCGGTCCTGCGCATGGCCTACGAGGGGCCGGCGCGCAAGGGGACCTTCGACGCGGTCGCCCTGTACCAGGCGCCGCGCCGTCTGCGCCTCACCGCCTACAAGGACCTGGTGCTCGCCACCCACGACGTGTTCGACCTCGCGATCGGCCCCCGCTGGTTCGGGCTGGAGTACGAGCCCGAGGGCGCCGACGCGCCGGCGCGGTTCCGCGGCCCGGCGGAGGCGCTCCCCCGCGAGCACCCGCGCTTCTCGGGCTTCTTCTGGGCGGGCGAGGCGCTGTTCCGTCCCGGCGCGGGCGCGGCGGCGCGGGTGGTGGCGGACGACGGGCGGCGGGTGATCGTGGAGGCCCTCCTCCCCAGCGGCGCGCTGGCCCGCTGGACGGCTCGGCGCGACACGCTGGAGGTGCTGAGCGGTGAGGTGCGCTCGCCGCAGGGCGCCGTGATCGAGCTCACCTTCGGCGACTACCGCCGGCTGGGGGCGGCGTTCGTCCCCGGGCGGGTGACCTTCGCAGACCGCGCCGGCGGGGTGCGGATCGAGGTCCGGGTGAAGGAGCTCGAGGTCGACCCGCCGCTCGAGCCCGCGGACCTGACAATCGGGGCGGGCGAGTGACGGGAGCGGACCTGCTCGACCGCGCCACCGAGGCCACCCTCACCCGGCCCCGGCGCGGATGGGCGCTGGCCGCCGCCGGCCTGCTCCTCACCGGCCTGGCGGTCACGCAGCTCGAGCTGGTGACCGAGACCCGGGAGGTGGTGAGCACCCCCGCCCTGCAGACCCTCGAGCGGGCGAGCGAGCTGTTCGGGCTGGGGGAGCGGGCCTACGTGCTGGTGGAGGCACCCGCCGGCAGCGAGGGGGGGGACCGCGAGGACGACCTGCTGCGGTTCGCCGGCGTGGTGCGCGCGCAGCTCGAGGGCAGCCCGGCGGTGCTGGCGGTCGAGCACGGCCTCCCGTTGCCGCTCGAGCAGGTGGTCGACCGGCTGGTGCTCCCGTTCGGCGTGTTGTACTTCGAGCCCGAGGCGCTGCGGCGCCGCCTCTCGCCCGCGGGCCTGCGCGGGACCCTGGAGCGGCAGGTGGCGCGGCTGGGCCTCATGGGGGTCGGCGAGGCCGAGGCCTGGGCGGAGCGCGACCCCCTCGAGCTGCACCGGCCGCTGCTGGAGCGGGTGACGACCCTGAGGGGCGCGCTGCGGTTCGCTCCAGACTCCCCCCACACCCTGTCCGAGGACCGGCGGGCGCTGCTGATCACCGTGATCGGCAGCCGGGGCGCCAGCGACCTCGCGCAGGCCGGCCGGCTGACGGGGGACCTGCGCGCCGCGGTGGCCGCCGCCCTGGCGGACCCCTCGGCCCGGGGCCTGGCGGTGCACCTGGCGGGCGGTCCCCTGCTGGCGGCGGAGAGCCAGCGCATCATCGCCGAGGACGTGACCCGCAGCTTCGGCAGCTCGCTGGCGCTGGCGCTGCTCCTGCTGGCGCTCGGGCTGCGGCTGCGGCTGCGCGCGGTCCTGCTGCTGCTGCTGCCGACCCTGTGGGGCGTGGCGGTGGGCGTGGGGCTGTTCGCGCTGCTGCGGGGCGAGCTGATCGCGCTGGCCCTGGGCTGCTCCGCCACCCTGATCGGTCTGGGGGTCGACTTCACGATCCACCTGACGGCCGCCGCCCGCACCGGCCGCGCCGCGGGGGCCTCGCCCGCCGAGGCGGTGCGGGGCGCGGTGAGGGGCGCCCGCGGCGCGCTGGTGCTGGCGACCTTCACCTCGCTGGGCGCCTTCCTGGCCTTCCTCACCGCCCGGCAGCGGTTCCTGGCCGACATGGGCCTGCTCACCGCGTGCGGGCTCGTCGCCTGTCTGGTCGGGGCCCTGCTGCTGCTGCCGCCGCTCCTGGCCCGGGTGCTGCGCGTCGCGCGCGACGCCGAGCGCCCGCCCCGCAGCCTGGGGGCGCTGGCGGTGGCTCGCTGGTGCCGCGCTCGGCCCCGCCGGGTGCTGGCGATGAGCGCCCTGCTCTCGGCCGCCGCCGCCGCCGCGCTGGTCGCCAACCCGCCCCAGTTCGAGACCGACCTCCGCAACCTGCAGGCCCGCGACTCGCTGCCCCTCGCCGCCCAGGAGCGGATCGCCGCCACCTTCGGCGGCGGGCGCGAGCCGCTGGTGCTCCTGGTCCACGGCGAGGACGAGGCGGCGGCCCTGGCGGCAGCGCAGCGCCTCGACCCGCACCTGCTGGGTCTGGCGAGGGACGGCCAGCTGGCGGCTCGCAGCTCCCTGGCCGCCCTGCTCCCCTCGCTCGCCGGGCAGCGGCGAGCGCTGGACGTCCTGGAGGAGATCGACCCGGCGCGGGTGCGGGCCGACCTGGCGGCGGCCCTGCAGGAGGTGGGATTCGACCCCGCGGCCTACGCCGACTACGTGGGGCGGGTGGCCGAGGGGGCGGCGCTCGCCGCGCCCCTCGACCTCGACGCCCTGCGGGCGCAGGGGCTGGGGGCCCTGGTCGACCGGTTCCTGGCGCGGGACGCGGAGGGGGCCCACGCCCTGGTGCTGCTGTACCCCAGCGGTGACGCGTGGGACCCGGCGGCGCGGGCGCGGGCGATCGAGCGGGTGCGGGAGGCGATCGAGGCGGCGCAGGTCGAGGCCGACCTGTCGGGGGTCCCGCTGGTCTCGGCCGAGTCGGCCCAACAGGTGGCGGACGACTTCGCCCGGGTGTCGCTGGTGACGGTGGCGGCCGTCCTGCTGGTGCTCCTCCTGCGGCTGCGGCGGCCGGGGCGGGTTGCCCTGGCCCTCGCCCCGGCCACCCTCGGCACCCTGTGGACCGCGGCCCTGCTGAGCGCCGCCGGCTGGAAGCTCAGCCTCATGAACCTGGGCGTCCTCCCCATGGTGCTGGCGATCGGCGTCGACGACGGGATCCACATGGTGCACCGTCACCTGCGCATGGCTCGCCAGGGCGAAGGTGATCCGCACGCCTTCGGCGCCACCGTCACCGGGATCCTCCTCACCTCGCTCACCACGCTGGTCGCCTTCGGCGGCCTCGCCTTCTCGCGCAACCTCGGGATCGCCTCGGTCGGCGTGCTGGCGGCGGTGGGGATCGCCGGCTGCCTGGTGGCGTCGCTGGCGGTGGTGCCGGCTGCGCTGGGCCTCCTCGACCTGCGCACGGTGAGTAAGGTGGAGGTCACTCGCGTCGACCCTCCCGGTGCCCAATGACCCGTCTCGAGCTCGAGCCCGTCCTCCTTGTGCTGTCCCTCACCCTGACCGCGGCCGCGGCGCCCGGCGGGGAGGAGCAGGCCGGGAACGAGCAGCGTCGGGAGGCGCAGCCGCAAGGCGACCGGGAGGAGGCCGCTCCCGAGGTGCGGGCCTTCCTGCGTCACTGGGCCGAGGGCATGCAGGACATCCGCGCCCTGCGGGTCGAGTTCACCCAGAGCAAGAAGCTGCGGATCCTGCGCCGCCCCCTCGAAACTCAGGGCTGTACCCTCCTCAAGGGCAAGACCGTGCTCATGACGGTGGACGGCAAGGACGGCCAGCCCGAGACCGTGGTGCGGGTCAGCCCGGGCGAAGCGAGGATCTACTACCCCCGCCTCAAGCGCCTCGAGGTCCTCCCCCTGGGCGAGCGCGCTCCCCCGCCCACGCCCTTCCCCCTGTTCGGCGCCGACCTCGAGGCGCTGCCCCAGACCTACCGCCTGCGCCTCGAGGAGGACGAGCAGGGCGAGGTGCTGGTGCTGACCCCCCGCGCCGACGACTCGCCGATCCGCGAGACCCGCATGCGCTTCGACGACCAGGCGCGCGTCCGGGAGGTCCGCCAGACCACCCGGCGCGGCGACACCCTCACGCTGAAGGTGAGCAAGTTCGAGGTCAACCCGACGCTCGCCGACGCCGACCTGGCGCTCGAGGTGGCGGAGGGCACCGAGGTCGTCCGCCTGGGCCCGACCGGCGGGTAGCGCCCGAT
>JAWLGW010000314.1:0-7054 GCA_041690735.1 Planctomycetota bacterium | reverse complement strand
GCGTCGGGAGGTCCGCGGGCGCGTGCTCCAGGACCAGCCGGATCAGCGGGACGCAGCAGCCGGCGGCCGCGGGGGCGCCGGGGCCCGGCGACAGGAGCAGCAGGCGCGGGGCGGGCAGCGCCAGCGCCCGCTCCAGGGCGACGTCGGGCGAGATGTCGTTCCGCCACACCTCGACGGTGGCGCCCTGCCGTCGCAGCTCGTCCACCAGGTTGAAGCTGAACGAGTCGAAGTTGTCGATGAGCAGCACGTGAGCGGTCACGCGCCCGCCTCCGAGGGGTCGGGGCCGGCGCCGAGCGCCCGCAGCACCGCCCACGCCTTGCGCCGCGTCTCGCGCGCCTCGGCCGCGGGGTCGGAGTCGTACACCACGCCGGCGCCGGCCCGCACGTGGGCCACCCCGCCCTTGACCAGCGCCGAGCGGATCACGATCGCGCTGTCGAGCTCGCCCTCGCAGGTCAGGTAGCCGACCGCGCCGCCGTAGGGCCCGCGGCGGGTCGCCTCCACCTCACGCAGCAGCTGGGCCGCGCGCAGCTTGGGCGCGCCCGTCAGGGTCCCCATGTTCATGGAGGCGACGTAGGCGTGCAGCGCGTCGAGGTCCGCCCGCAGGGTGCCGGCGACGTGCGAGACCAGATGCATGACGTGCGAGTACCGGTCGACGCCGAGCAGGCGGGGGACGTGGCGCGTGCCGGGCTCGCTCACCCGCGCCACGTCGTTGCGGGCCAGGTCGATGAGCATCATGTGCTCCGCCAGCTCCTTCGCGTCGAGGCGCAGCTCGACCTCGAGGCGCCCGTCGAGGTCGAGGTCCAGGCTGCCGTCGCCCAGCCGCCCCCGGCGGGCGGTGCCAGCGATCGGGCGGATCTCCACCGTCCGCGGCTCGCCCGACACCTTGACCGCCGTCTCGGGCGAGGCCCCCAGCAGCACGTCCTCGGGGGCTCGTACGAAGAACATGTACGGGCTCGGGTTGAGCGCCCGCAGGCGCCGGTAGGCCAGGAGGGGGTCGCCGCAGGGGGCCGAGAAGGTGCGGGAGGGGACGATCTGGAACACGTCCCCCGCGACGATCCGCCGCTTGAGCCGCTCCACCTCGGCTGCGAACTCGGCGTCCGACAGGTCGAGGGGCACCTGCGGCGCGTCCGCGTCAGCGCCGGGCGAGGCGCCGGGGCGCGCGGGGCCGGGGGGCGCGCCCGCGGCCGCGTCAGGGCAGGCGGTGGCCGCCTCGGCCAGGGCCTCGATCGCCCGGGCCGCGTCGTGGGTGCGCCGCTCGGCCGCCGCGGGGTCCGCGCCGCCGATCACCAGGCTGAGGAGGGTGGCCGCTCCCCGGGTGTGATCGATCACCACCAGGCGCTCGGGGAGCCACAGGGAGAAGTCGGCCCACTCCAGCGGGTCGGAGCGGGCGGGGGGCAGGGGCTCGTACACCTCGAGCAGGTCGTAGGCGAACGTCCCCGCCAGCAGGAGCGGGGCCGGCACCGGGCGCGCGAGCAGGCGCGGCCCGAAGGCCAGGGCGCGCAGGGCGTCCGTGGGGGAGGGGGCCTTGAGCCGCGCCTCCTCGTCGCCCACGGCGGGCGGGGGATAGCTCGCCACCAGGTGGTCCTCGGCCGGCCGGACGTCGGCCGCGGGCGCCAGGCGCGTCGCCAGCCAGGGGAGCAGGGCCCGCCCGTTGGCAGAGAGCCCCTCGATCCGCACCTCCCGGCCGCGGCAGGTGGCCCGCACCGCGCAGCCCGCCACCACGAAGCTGCGCTCCGCCAGACGGGTGACCACGTCCGCCGACTCGAGCAGCAGGGTATGGGGCTGGCGACCCCCGTCGCTGAGGCGCTCGTACACCGCCAGCGGATCGGGGGCGCGCGCCAGCTTGCGCGCCAGGGGGAGGACCTCGCCCGGTCCCGGATAGGTGGTCGCGGCGGCGCGGCTCAACGGCGCCTACAGCGTCCGGCCGGCGGCCTCCACGAAGGGGCGGAGGCTGCGCATGAGCGCCCGGAAGTCGTCCGGATACAGCGACTGGAAGCCGTCCGACAGGGCGACGGCGGGGTTGCGGTGGACCTCGATCAGCAGGCCGTCCGCGCCGCAGGCGGCGGCCGCCCGGGCCATGGGCGCCACGAACTCGCGCACCCCCGTGCCGTGGGAGGGGTCGACGATCACCGGCAGGTGGCTGCGCGACTTGAGGAACGGGATCGCGTTGAGGTCGAGCGTGTTGCGGGTGGCGGTCTCGAAGGTCTTGATCCCGCGCTCGCACAGCACGACGTTGGGGTTCCCCTCCGAGACCACGTACTCCGCCGCCATGAGCAGGTCCTCGGCCTTGGCCGCCATGCCCCGCTTGAGGATCACCGTCTTGCGCGACTGGCCCAGCTCCTTGAGGAGCCGGAAGTTCTGCATGTTGCGCGCGCCCACCTGGAAGGCGTCCGCGTGGGCCTCGACCGCCTCCACGTCCGCCACCTCGACCACCTCGGTGACCGCCGGCAGGCCGACCGCCGCCGCGACCTCCTTGAGGATCTCCAGGCCGTCGAGCCCCAGGCCCTGGAAGCTGTAGGGGCTGGTGCGCGGCTTGTACGCGCCGCCGCGCAGGGCCCGGGCCCCCGCCTCGCGCACGACCTCGGCCGTCTCGAGGGTCTGCTCGTGGCTCTCGACGGCGCAGGGGCCGGCGATCACCACGAACCGCTCGCCGCCGATCGGGACCCCCGCCAGGTCGACCACCGTGTCGTGCGGCTGCATCTCGCGGCTGACCAGCTTGTAGGGGGCGAGGATCGGCGTGACGCTCTCGACGAGCGGGTGGTTGTCGAGGTGGAGGTTGCCCAGCACCCGCTCGTCGCCCAGGGCGCCCAGCACGGTCCGCTCGCTGCCGGGCATGCACAGCGGCTTGAGGCCGGCGGCCTCGATCTGGCCGAGCAGCTCCTCCGCGTCCTCGGGGGTGGCGGTCGGCTTGAGGACGATGATCACGAGACTCTCCTGCTAAACGGCAGTTCACCTGCTCGCGTCATGGAGCTTGCGTGCCGGAACGAGCTCTCGCGCGAGCGCTCATGATCGTGCACCTCCGCTTAGGCCAGCCGGACGTTGCTACGGCCGGCGCGGACGTCGCGCGTCGCGTTGCGCGTGTCGACCACCAGCGGCGCGTGCTCGACCACCAGGCCGTAGTCGATCGCGTCGTGGTCGGTGACGATCAAGGCCAGGTCGCAGGCCGCCAGGCGCTCGGGCGTCAGCGGGACCGACTCCTGCTCGACCGAGTAGTGGCGCCCGCTCCCGAGGCGCGGCACGTGCGGGTCGTGGAAGCAGACCTCGGCGCCCTTGGCGGACAGCACGTCGATCAGCGCCAGGGCCGGCGACTCGCGCACGTCGTCCACGTTCTTCTTGTAGGCCACGCCCAGCATGAGCACCCGCGAGCCGCGCAGGGGCTTGCGGGCGTCGTTGAGCGCGTCCATGACCCGCTCCACCACCCACTCGGGCATGGCGACGTTGACCTCGCCGGCGAGGTCGATGAACCGCGTCCGCTGCCCGTACTCGCGGGCCTTCCAGCTCAGATAGAAGGGGTCGATCGGGATGCAATGACCGCCGAGGCCAGGGCCGGGATAGAAGGCCTGGAAGCCGAAGGGCTTGGTCTTGGCCGCCTCGATCACCTCGAACACGTCCACGTCCATGGCCCGCAGGGTGACCTTGAGCTCGTTCACCAGGGCGATGTTGACGCAGCGGTAGATGTTCTCCAGGAGCTTGGTCGCCTCCGCCGCCCGGGTGGAGGAGACGGCCACCACCTGCTCGACCGCGCGCTCGTACAGGGCGGTGACCGCCTCGCGGGAGGCGGGGTCGTCGGCGCCCACCACCTTGGGGATCCGGCGGGTGGACCACGCGGCGTTGCCCGGGTCCTCACGCTCGGGGCTGTAGGCGACCAGCAGGTCCTGGCCCAGTGTGAGGCTGCTGCCGCGGACCAGGATCGGCGCCAGGAGCTCGGCCGTCGTCCCGGGGTAGGTGGTGCTCTCGAGCACCACCAGGGTCGGCCCCGACAGGTGGGGGGCGATCGCCTCCCCCGTCTTCTCCACGTAGCTGGTGTCGGGCTCGCGGTGCTTGGTGAGGGGCGTGGGCACGCAGATGGCGATGGCGTCCACCTCCGCCACCCGCGAGATGTCGACCGTGGCGCGCACCCGGTCGGCCTCGCGCAGGGGCGCCAGCACCTCGGTGGGGACGGCGTCGATGTAGGAGCGGCCGGCCTCGATCGCGTCCACCTTCACCGGGTCGACGTCGAATCCCAGCACGCGGAGCCCGGCCTCGGCGAAGGCGCGACACAGGGGGAGGCCGACGTAGCCCAGGCCGACGACGCCCACGCGCGCCTCGCCCGAGCGGAGCCGGTCGATCATCTGCTGCATGGCAGGAATCTAGCACAGGGGCGGCGGGGGAGAGCTCCGCGGCACGGCGCGCCCTACCGCTTCACCTTCCACTTGCCGGTCTGCGGGTACATGTCCGCCAGCCGGGTGGCCAGCTCCGCCTGGCGGATGTCGGAGCCCGCCTGGGGCCGCATGTTGACGATGTCGCGCACCACCTCGCCCGCGCTGCCGTATCGCTGGTTGCGGTCCTTGGCCATCATCCGGAACAGGATCGGCGTCACCCGCTGGGTCACCGAGGAGGAGAGGATCGTCGGGTCCGGCAGGGGGTCACTGAGGTGCTTGAGGCACACGTCCTCGGGCGTGCGGCCGGTGAACGGCGGGCGGCCCGTCAGCATGTGGAACAGGGTGGCGCCGAGGGAGTAGATGTCCGCCCGGATGTCGATGTCCGCCCGCCCCTGGATCTGCTCGGGCGAGATGTAATAGGGCGACCCCAAAATGATCGACTCGTCGCCGGTGACCTGGTCGGTGCGCTTGGCGAGGCCGAGGTCGCACAGCTTCGCCACGCCGTCGCGGTTGACCATGATGTTGCCGGGCTTCACGTCGCGGTGGACGAGGTCGTGCTTGGCCGCGTGCTCGAGGGCGCGCGCGGTCTGGACCACGATGTCGACGGCCGTGTCCTCGTCGAGGCCGCCCGAGTCCTCGATCAGGTCCTTGATCGTCACCCCGTCCACGTACTCCATGGCGAAGTAGTGCAGGTCCCGGCAGGTGCCGACGTCGTAGGCCTGCACCATGTTGGGGTGGTTGAGGCGGGCCGCGGCCCGCGCCTCCTCGAGGAATCGCCCGATGAAGTCCTCGTCGAACAGCAGCTTGGGGTCGAGGATCTTGAGCGCCACGATCCGGTCGAGGTTGACCTGCCGGGCGGCGAACACCAGCGCCATGTTGCCGCGGCCCAGCGAGCGCAGGATCTCGTAGCCCTCGATGCGGTCGTCGGCGATCTCGCCCTCGAGCGCCTTGCACACCAGCGGGATCTCGTCCTCGCCCAGGTAGCCGCGCTGGCGCATGATCTCGCCGATGAACCGCTGCGTGCCCTCCTTGCGCAGCTTGGCCTGCTCGGCGGCGCACTCCTTGGCCTGCTCGTCGGTGATCAGGCCCAGCTTGACCGCCACCTCGCCGAACAGGGGCATGGGCGAGCGGTCCAGGGCGATCGGCGTCGAGTGGTGCACCGCGCCCGACCGCAGCGTCTGCTGGTCGCGCACGAGCTCCCCCTGGTGGGCGGTGATCACCTTGCTCAGGACCTGCCGTCGCCCCGTGCGGTCGAGCTGCCCCGCCCGAGTGAGCAGGTGGTCGAGGCAGTGGGTGAAGTGGCGCTTGACCTGCAGGGCCAGGGCCCGCTTGACGCGCTCGAACGACACCAGCCCCAGGCTGGAGGCGAAGCGGCCGAACAGGACCTCCTCGTGGATCACCTCGACGCAGGCGCGGATGCGCTTGGCGCGGGGGAGGAGCTCGGGATCGACCATGTTCCGCTTGATGAGGATGTCCTCCAGCGACACCCCCAGCTCCAGGTCGAGGGCCTGCGCCCGGAGCCGGAGCCCCTCCTCCAGGTCGTCCTGGGTCGCCGCCCCCAGCTCGAGCAGCACCTGGCTGAAGAAGGCCTCGGAGTGGGGCGAGAAGGTCTCGCCGGCCAGGGCCGCAGAGCGCACGTAGAGCTTGTGGGCCACCTGCACGTCGGCCTCGAGGGCTGGCGGCAGGACGAAGCGCGGGGGAGGGGCGCCGGCGCGGCGCGCCTCGAGGGCGTCGCGCTCGCGCGACAGGACCAGCGCGGCGGCCTGCTTGATCGCGTCGCCCGCCCGCTCGGGGTTGTGGCTGCCGACCCGGACCACCCGGTCCCGGGGGATGTGCTTCCTGACCAGGACCTCGACCCGGTTGCTGCCGCTCTTGCCCTTCTCCTCGTGGGTGAGCAGGGCCACCAGCGCCGCGTCCCTGGGGCTGCGCCCCCGCTCGGCGAGGTAGGCGACCAGCCGGTCGAGGGACTCGCGCACGGTGGTGGCGGAGAAGGCCCGACCGTCGGCGGTGAAGATGAAGCCGTTGCAGCCCGACAGCACGGCCCGCCGGGCCAGCTCGGACTCCGGCGCGCCGGGGAGCGCGTACACGTCCACCCGGATCGGCAGCTGGCCGACGACGCCCACCTCGAACTCGGCGTGGTCGTAGTAGATGGTCTGACCGGTGGCGCCCGTGATCCGGGTGAGCGGGCCGCGCTTGTCGGCCGGCGCGCGCTCGTGATAGTCAGCGAGGATGGACGACTTCCCGCTCCCGGGGGGACCGATCAAGGCGAGGCGGACGCGAATCTCGTTTTGGAGCTCGCCCATGAACACCGGAACATAGCCGAGTAAGGGTCGGCCGAGCAACGACCGGGAGCAGATTCGGGCGCTGTGTCACCCGCTCCTGCGCGGCCTCGAGCCGCTCAGCGCTGGCCGTCCATGCGCGCGCGGGCGTCGGCCAGGGCGGGGCCCAGCTCCTCGGCCCACTTGGGCGCGCGCTGGCCGAGGTCGTCCAGCTTGCGCTGCGCGGCGGTCGCGAGGTCCACGCCGTACAGGTTGGCCAGCTCCGCCACGCACACCAGCACGTCGGCCAGCTCGCCGGCCAGGGCGTCGGGAGAGGTGGACTGTCCGTAGCACTCCCGCTCCAGGACCCACTTGCCCACCTCGCCCGCCTCCTCGCTCAGGGCGAGCGCGGCCCCCACCCGGGGGTGACGGATC
>JAWLGW010000313.1:0-7059 GCA_041690735.1 Planctomycetota bacterium | reverse complement strand
GCTGGAGGAGAGCGGGTCGGACGAGACGCGGGCCTGGATCGAGGCCCAGAACGAGGTCACGTTCCGGTTCCTGGAGGGCATTCCTGCGCGGGAGCGGAGTCGGGAGCGGCTGACGCGGCTGTGGGATTACCCCAAGTTCGGCGTCCCTGGCCGGCGGGGGGAGCGGCTGTTCTGGCTGCAGAACGACGGGCTGCAGAACCAGGACGTCCTGTACTGGCAGGACGGCGCCGAGGGGGAGCCGCGGCTGCTGCTCGATCCGAACGCGCTGTCCGAGGACGGCACGGTGGCGCTCACCGGGTTTCGGGTGAGCGAGGACGGGCGGCTGCTGGCGTATGGGCTCTCGTCCGCCGGGTCGGACTGGCAGGAGTGGCGGGTGCGCGAGGTCGACACCGCGCAGGACCGGCGGGACGACCTGCGGTGGGTGAAGTTCAGCCTGGCCTCGTGGACCCACGACCACGCGGGCTTCTTCTACAGCCGCTACGACGAGCCCAAGGCCGGGGCCTCCTCCGAGGAGTCGCTGTACTTCCAGAAGCTGTACTACCACCGCCTGGGCGCGCCCCAGAGCGAGGACGAGCTCGTCTACCACCGGCCCGACCAGAAGGAGTGGGGCTTTGGCGGCGAGGTGAGCGAGGACGGCCGGTGGCTGGTCATTACGGTGTGGCGCGGCACCGACCCCAAGAACGGGGTGTTCGTCAAGGACCTGACCGACCCTGACGGCGAGGTGATCGAGCTGCTGGCCGACTTCGACGCCAGCTACGGCTTCGTCGGCAACGAGGGCGGCCGGTTCTGGTTCCGCACCGACCTCGAGGCGCCCCGGGGGCGGGTGATCGAGGTCGACATCGCGAGACCCGACCGCGCGGCGTGGCGCGAGCTGATCGCCGAGGGCGAGGACACGGTCGACGCGGTGACGCTGCTCGCCGACCGGTTCGTGGTCCACACCCTGCACCACGCCCACTCGCGGGTGCGGGTGCACGCCCTCGACGGGTCGCTCGACCACCTGCTGGAGCTGCCGGGCCTGGGCACCGCCTCGGGCTTCACCGGGCGGCGCACCGACCGCGACACCTACTTCGCGTTCACCGGCTTCACCGACCCCTCCACGATCTACCGCTACGACCTCGACACCCGCGAGCGGACCCTGTTCCGGGCGCCGGCGGTGAAGTTCGACCCGGAGCGGTTCACGAGCCGGCAGGTGTTCGTCACCAGCCCCGACGGCACGCGGGTTCCCCTGTTCCTGTCGCACCGCAAGGACGTCACCCCGCAGACCGCGCCCACGTACCTGTACGGCTACGGCGGGTTCAACATTGCCCTCACCCCCGCCTTCTCGATCACCTCGCTGGTGTGGATGGAGATGGGCGGGGTGTACGCCGTCGCCTGCCTGCGCGGCGGCGGCGAGTACGGCGAGGAGTGGCACCAGGCCGGCTGCAAGAAGAACAAGCAGAACGTGTTCGACGACTTCGTCGCCTGCGCCGAGCACCTGGTCGAGGAGGGCATTACCCGCCGCGACCGGCTGGCGATCGGCGGGGGGAGCAACGGCGGCCTGCTGGTCGGCGCCTGCCTGACCCAGCGCCCCGACCTGTTCGCGGCCGCCCTCCCGGCGGTGGGCGTCCTCGACATGCTGCGCTTCCACAAGTTCACCATTGGCTGGGCCTGGACCTCGGACTACGGCTGCGCCGACGACCCCGAGGACTTCGAGGTGCTGCTCGGCTACAGCCCGCTCCACAACCTGCGCCCCGGCACCCGCTACCCGGCGACGCTGATCACCACCGCCGACCACGACGACCGGGTGGTCCCCGCCCACAGCTTCAAGTTCGCCGCGGCCCTCCAGGCGGCGCAGGCCGGGCCCGCGCCGGTGCTGATCCGGATCGAGACCCGCGCCGGTCACGGCGCCGGCAAGCCCACCGCCAAGCTGATCGAGGAGGCCGCCGACCGGTGGGCGTTCCTGGTGCAGGTGCTCGGGGTCGACCTGCCCCCCGACTTCGCTGGCCAGGCGGGCGACCCGTGATCGCGCCCGGCGGCCTCTCCTGGAGCGACCGGGTCCACGGCTGTCTGTTCGGCCTGGCCCTCGGCGACGCCCTGGCTGCGCCCACCGAGTTCCTGTCCGTGGAGGCGATCCTGGCTCGCTGGCCGGCGCGGGGCGTCGACCTCGGCGGGCCCGCGGCGCCCGCGGGCGACCCCGCCCGGGTGACCGACGACACCCAGATGACCCTGGCCGTGGGCGAGGGCCTGCTGCGGGCGGAGGCGCTCGAGCCCGAGGCGGTCGAGGCGGCCCTACGGCTCACCTTCGTGCGCTGGCTGGTCGACGACGAGAACGACCGCGCCCCCGGCCGCACCTGCCTGCAGGCCTGCGCGAACCTCGCCGCCGGGAAGCCGCTGGCCCAGGCGACGATCGCGGGCTCCAAGGGGTGCGGCGCCAACATGCGCGTCGCCCCGGCCGCCTTCCTGGCGCCAGCCCTGCGCGCGCCGGTGGCTCAGCTTCAGGCGGCGCTCACCCACGGGCATCCCACGGCCCTCGCCGCCAGCGACCTCACCGCCGAGGCGATCGCGCTGCTCGCAGCGGGCCTGCCCCCCGCGGACCTCCCCGCGCGCCTCACCGCCTACGCCCGCCAGGAGCGCGAGCGCTACCACGAGGCCTGGCTGCGCGACCTGTGGCAGCGCCCCGGCGAGACCTCGCCCCAGGCGTTCATGGCCCGCGGCTGGGACGAGTGCCTCGCGGCGCTCGAGCGGCTGGAGCAGGCGCTGCGGACGCCCGACCCCGCCGCCGACCCTTGCCTCGCCACCGGCGACGGCTGGATCGCCGAGGAGGCGCTGGCGACGGGGCTCCTGTGCTTCCTCCTCTTCCCCCGCGATCCGGTGGCGGCGCTCCGCCGGGCCGCCGTGACCCGCGGCGACTCGGACTCGATCGCCGCCCTGGCCGGGGCCTTCGCCGGCGCCGCCCTGGGCGTCGACGCCTGGCCCGACGAGTGGCTGGCGCGGATCGAGTACGGCGACCGCCTCGCCCGCCTGGCCGACGGCCTGGCCGGTTAAGGCGCCTCCTCCTCGACGAGGAGGGCGCGCAGCTCCTCCACGGTGTGCACGGCGCTCAGCCCCTCCACCGACGGACGGGCGAGGAACGACCGGGCGATCAAGGACAGGTTCTCCAGGTGCTCCGCCGGGTCTCGGTCGCGGGGGCTCACCAGCGCCACCACGACCCGCGCCGGCGCGTGGAGGTCGGGGAGCGGGACCCCCTCCTCGCACGTCCCCACGAACACGCGCGCCTCGGGCCAGCGCGCCTCGGCGCGCGCGCTCAGGAAGATCAGGCCGGGTCGGACCTCGATCGGGGCCGGGCGGGCGGACTCGACCAGGCGCTCGGCCAGCTGGTCGAGCGTCTCGCCGCTCGCCCCCTCGTCGGCGGCCTCGAGCATGTGCCGGACGAACGCGCGCAGCGGCTCGCGCGCGCCGTGCGTGGCCGCCCACCGCAACCCCGGCACGGCGAGCGGGTCTCGCGGCGCCGGGGCGGGGGACACCTCCGCGCGCTGCTGCGGCGGCGCCGAGGCGTCGGCGGGGTAGACGACCAGCATGTTCGGCATCGCGAAGGCCGCCGCCAGCCGGCCGGGCAGGCGGCCGGTGCCGCGCTGCCAGGCCAGCGTGCCGGCGCGGGCGCCCATGAGCACCACCAGGTCGCGCTCGCCCACCGCCCCCGCCAGGGCCGCGCCCGGCTCCTCCAGCAGCGCGATCTGGTTGAGCTCCCGCACCTCGAGCGCGACCTGCGGCCGCTCCCCGAGCCGCGCCTCGAGCGCGGCTCGATCGCTCGGCGCGAGCAGCACCAGCAGGCGGGTGCTCAGCCGCTGGCACAGCACCTTGATCTCTCGCAGCGCGTGGTCGAACCCGGGCTGACGGTGGGCCAGGCTGGGCAGGAGCAGGACCACCCGGGTGGTGGTGTTGAGGGCGTGGTTGAGGCGCGAGACCACGATCATCTGGCCGCACTGGTGGAGGAGCTGGTCGAGGA
This sequence comes from Planctomycetota bacterium, assembly GCA_041690735.1. Taxonomy (GTDB): domain Bacteria; phylum Planctomycetota; class J058; order J058; family J058; genus JAWLGW01. Next base: position 3,074 of record JAWLGW010000313.1, on the reverse strand, counting down.
CGCCCCCGAAGATCCGCGTGCGCGCCGCCGGCTGGCCGGTCCACCCGATCACCACCAGCGAGGCCCGCAGCTCCTGCTGGGCGCGCACGATCGCCCGCACCACGTTGAGGTCGATGCGCGTCACGGGCATGACCGGCGCGCCGGCCGCGACCGCGTGCATGACGGCGTCGGCGATGAGGCGCTCGTTCTTCGCCACCCGCTCCTCGACCCCCGCCTGCTCCTGCAGGACGGTGAGGGGGTGGATCGGATCGGGCGATCCGAGCGGCCGCAGGAGGGTGGCGAGGTCGATCAGTCGCCCGGCGGTGGTGGGGTTCGCCAGCGGGATGAGGATCCGGGCCGAGGCCTCCCCGGCCGCGCCGTCCTGCTCGCCGACCTCGAGGGCCAGCCGGCGGCCGTACCGTCCCACCAGCCAGGGGCCGAGCAGGCAGGTCGCCAGAATCAGGACCACCACCGCGTTCACGGTGGCGCGATCGAACAGCTCCAGGTCGAACCCGACCAGGGTCACCGCCAGCGTGGCCGCCGCCTGGGGGATCGACAGGCCGAGGGTGACCCCCGTGGCGCTGCGCCCGTACCCGAACAGGCGCGCCGAGATCAGCGCCGCCGCGAGCTTGCCGCCCACCACGGCCGCGCAGAACACCGCGGCGAGGCCCCACACCTCCCAGCCGTGGGTCAGGGCGCCGAAGTCGACCAGGAGCCCCACCGAGAGCAGGAACAGCGGCACGAACAGCGCCTCGCCCACGAACGTGACCCGCCCCATGATCGCGCTGGCGTTGGGGACCATCCGGTTGAGGGTCAGCCCCGCCAGGAACGCCCCCACGATCGGCGCCAGGCCCGCGAGCTGGCTCAGGTAGGAGGTGCCGAACAGGAGGAGGAGCAGGAAGATCAGCTCCGTGTGCGGCTGGATCTCGACCCGCCGAAAGAACCACCGACCCAGGCGCGGCACGATCACCAGCACGGCGGCCACGAAGGCCACCAGCTTGGCGGCGAACAGCACCCAGAACCAAGCCCCCAGCTCCCCCGACTGAGCGGCGGCCACGCCGGCGAGGATGCTCAGGCCGAGGCCGTCGGTCACCAGGGTCGCGCCAGCGACCGTGACCACCGCCGGGTGCCGGGCCAGGCCGAGGTTGAGCGCCTGGGGGTACGCGATCAGCGTGTGGGTGCCGACGATCGAGCCCAGGAGCTAGGCCGGCAGGAGCGGCCACTTCAGCACCAGCAGGGCGCCGGCGGTGCCCAGCAGGAGCGGACCGCAGAAGTAGAGCAGCCCGAAGCCCACGCTGCGCGCGCGCACGGCGACGAACTGCTGCAGGTCGAGCGACAGCCCGGCCATGAACATCAGATACAGCAGGCCCAGCGTGCCCAGCGTCTCGATCGTCTCGGTGCGGGTGAGCAGGTTGAGCGCGGAGGGCCCCACCAGGGCGCCCGCGGCGATGAGCCCCACCACCCCCGGCAGGCGGAGGCGAGCGCTGAGCGCGGGCGCCACCAGGAGCACCAGCATGACGAACGCGAAGATCAGGACCGGGTCCGTGAACGGACGGGTCAGCGCCAGCGGCAGCTCCACGGACAGGGTGTAGCCCGGCGCCGTCGCCCACGCAAGAGGTGAGCCGCAGCACGACCGCCGCCGTTGGCCGCGCATCCAGCCGAATCAGGTAACCTGGCCGCCTCCGCGGAGCCCCGCGTTCGTCGCTCCGCCGCCCCTTCTCCATGAGGTCTGCATGCCCAAGAAGCGGCACATTCGGCTCACGTCCCACCCCGGCGCCCACGGCCCCAAGCCCCTGCCGATCCAGTGGGGCGCGCCCTCCCCTCAGGAGCGGGGGCCGCTGATCGCGACCCTCACCGACCCCAGCAAGCGCAACGTGATCGGCAGCCACTCGGGCTCGTACGCGATCTACCGCGCCCTGGCGGTCGCCAGCGGTCGCCTCGACCCCACCCATCGGGCCGACCTGACCGACACCCTGCCCACCTCGCCGGTGGGGCCCTTCGACGGCTGGAAGGACCCCGAGCGGATCGTGTCGATCGACCCCTGGGGCGCGGTGGTCGCCGACGCCTTCGCCGACCTGCTCGGCCAGGGCTACGACATTCGCCCCTCGATCGCGGTCACCCAGGCGCACATCCACATGCCCGAGATGCGGGAGGCGATCCGCGAGGGGCGGGTGAAGCCCGACGGCAAGGTGCTCAAGGAGAGCGGCGACTGCGTGGTCACCAAGGCCGCGATCGAGCCGGTGTGGTACCTCCCCGGCGTCGCCAAGCGGTTCGGGATCAGCGAGACCGAGCTGCGCCACTGCCTGTTCGAGCAGACCGCGGGCATGTTCCCCGAGCTGGTCACCCGCGAGGACCTCGACGTGTTCTTCCCCCCGATCGGCGGGCAGACGGTGTACGTGTTCGGAGAGCTCGCCCACGTGTCCGACCCCGACAAGGAGCTGGCGGTCCGGGTCCACGACGAGTGCAACGGCTCGGACGTGTTCGGCTCGGACATCTGCACCTGCCGCCCGTACCTGGTGCACGGGATCGAGGTGTGCCTCGAGACCGCCGCGCGGGGGGGCTCCGGGGTGATCGTCTACAACCGCAAGGAGGGGCGCGCCCTGGGCGAGGTGACCAAGTTCCTGGTCTACAACGCCCGCAAGCGGCAGGAGGGCGGCGACCGGGCCGACCAGTACTTCGTGCGCACCTCCTGCGTGGCGGGGGTGCAGGACATGCGCTTCCAGGAGCTCATGCCCGACGTGCTCCACTGGCTGGGGATCCGCCGGATCGACCGGTTCGTCTCCATGAGCAACATGAAGTACGACCCGATCGTCCGCTCGGGGATCGAGATCGTGGAGCGGATCACCATCCCCGAGGAGCGGATCCCCGCCGACGCCAAGGTGGAGATCGACGCCAAGAAGGCGGCCGGCTACTACACCGACGGCTCGGTCCCCGACGCGAGCGAGCTGGCGAAGCCCAAGGGGCGCGGCCTGGCCGATTCGTGCCCGCCTCGGCCGCGGAGCGCGCCGCGGCCGAGTACCTGCTCACGCCGGCGGCGATCCGCGAGCGGTGCGGGGCGCTGCTGGCTCGGGCCGAGGCGGGGGCGTCGGAGCACT
>JAWLGW010000312.1:0-7075 GCA_041690735.1 Planctomycetota bacterium | reverse complement strand
CTGGGTCGCCGTCGGGCGGGCGGCGGCGGGCTCGGGGGCGCAGCGCTGGCGGGCCTCGCGCCGCTGGGCGTCGGCCGCGGCGTGAGCCGCGGGGGCCGCGGCGCGGGCCCGCTCGCTGGCGGCGTAGGCGGGCTCGCCCGCGGCGGCGAGGGCGGTCGCCAGCTCGGCGCGGGCGGCCCGATCCGCGTCGAGGAACCAGGCGTGGGCGAGGTCCGGCACCTCGCGCAGGCGGGCGCCCAGGCAGGCGGGCGCGGCGCGCAGGGGCTGCACCTCGCGGGTCAGGCGCACGACCGCCGCGGCGTCGGGGGTCGCGAAGGGAGTGGCGGACAGGACCGCCGCCTCGGGGACCGGCTCCACGGAGGAGCAGCCGGCCAGCAGGACGAGGGGCGCCAGCAGCGCCCCCGTCAGGATCGTCGCCTCGCTGCGCATGCGTCGGCCTCTCACCGGATCGGCTCGTTCCAGGGGAGCAGGTAGTCCTCGACCAGCCGCCCGTACTCGGCGGCGCCCGGGGCGTCGTGGAGGCCGTACCGCTGCAGGGCCCGGTCGCCCTGATCCACGTAGGGGTGTAGGGAGAGGGCCTCGAGGCGCTTACGGGAGCGCTCGTGCCCCTCGGCGGGGGTGGTGAGCACGTGGGGCGTGATCAAGAGCAGCAGCTCGCGGTGGCTCTCGGCGCGCACCGTCTCGCCGAACAGCCAGCCGATCAGGGGGAGGTCCATGAGGTAGGGGATCCCGCTGGTGCGGTCCACCATTTCCTTGCGGATCAGGCCGCCCACCGCCAGGGTCAGGCCGTCCTTGGCGACGACCGTGCCCTCGAGGTTGGCGGTGCTGACCGTGTCGACCGCGAAGCTGCTCACGCCGCCGGCGCCGTTCGGGACCGGCAGGGTGGCGCCGCCCACGTTCACGCTGGAGACGTCCTGCACGATCGTGAGGGTCACCGTGCGGTCGGCGTTGATCGAGGGGACCAGCCGCAGGGTGTTGCCCACGTCGCGCAGGTCGACCGAGGGGACCAGCTGGTTGTTGACCACCCCGTTGGTGGTGGTGGACTGGAGCTGAAAGTTGCGCACCAGCGGGCGCTCCTCGCCAATGAAGATCCGGGCCACCTCGTTGTTGGCGCACAGGAGCAGCGGCGTCGCCAGCACGCCCAGGCGTCCCTCGGTCTCGAGGGCCTCCAGGCGCACGCGCACGTGGTCGTTGAGGAACTGATACACCAGCGCCCCGCCGGCGAAGGGGGCGTTGCCCGCCGCCAGCAGGTTCTCGGCCACGGTGGTGGCGCCCGACACCAGGGGGTTGGTCGGCTCGCCGGTGGCGACCCCGTTGGCCCGCTGCGGCCCGCTGATCAGGTCCACGTCGAGGGCGGCCCGGAAGTCGTCGCCGAGGTCGAGCTCGAGCACCTTGACCTCCAGCAGCACCTGCGGGGTGGGCCGATCGAGCTCGAGGATCAGCCGCTCGATCGCCGCCAGGGCCGCCTCGTCGCCGGTGCGCACCACCACCACGTTCTGGCGCCGGTTGACCGTGACCGCGATCGGCGGGCGGGCCTCGGTGAGGCCGGCGAGGTCGCCCGTGGCGCGCCCGCCCTGGACCTCGAGGCGCGAGAGCTGCTCGGCGGTCAGCCCCTCGGCCAGCCGCTCGGCCCGCGCGTCTTCGGCGCCGCCGGTGCGTCCTGCCGCGCCGCTGGTGCCGCCCGCGGTGAGGATCCCGCTGAAGGTGGTCGAGAACCGGCCGGCGCCCGAGCCGCCAAGCGAAGCCAGCCCTGGGTTGGCCGCGCCCGCCTGACCGCCGCCGCCCACGTTCGCCAGCGGACCGCCCAGGGCCTCGGCGGCGATCCCGTAGCTGAGCAGCACCCGGCTCCCGTACAGGTCGCGGATCGCGCCCGCCACCGCGGCCGCGTTGGGGTGCAGCAGCGTGAACGCCCGCGTCTGCGGCTCGCGCTGCACGACCAGGTCCTTGCGGTACTCCTCGGCGGTCATGATCCGCACCACGCTGCCGTCCTCGCGGTACCACAGGTCGGACAGCTTGCACACGGTCTCGATCGCCTCGCGCACCCGCACCTCCTGCAGCAGCAGGGAGGGCAGGCGTCGCTCGGCCGCGGCCAGGGTGCACACCACGTTGACCCGGGTGGTCTCGCTCAGCAGGCGCACCGCCTCGTCGAGCCGGGCCTCGCGAGGCAGGTGGAGCCACTCCACCCGCTGCTCGAGGAGCGCTCCGCCCGCGCCGCGCCGCCCCTCCTGGGCCTGCGCCCCGCCGGGCAGGGCGAGGGGCAGGGCCAGGGCGGCGAGCAGGGCCAGGACCCTTTGGGAGCGCCTCACCGGAGCACGAGCGGCGGGCCGTCCGCCCCCACCGTGAGCGTCACGCTCACCCGGTCGATCGCGCTCACCACCAGGGTCTGGCGGCGGGGCGCGGCGTCACGCGCGCCCGGCGGCGGCGGCACGACCACGTCGAACGGCTGGCCGACCCGCACCACCTGCACCTGCTCGCCCACCGCCAGCAGCGCCGCGGGCTCCTTGCCCGCCAGGCGCAGGGTGCCGCGCACCGCCAAAGGAGGCAGCCGCACCGGCGCCGCGCTGGCGCCGCTGTGGGCCCCCGCCACCCGGAAGGGGTCGCGCGACGGCGTGGCCTCGCGGGCGGCGGGCGCCGCCGCCTCGCGGGCGCTGGGCGCCTCCCCCGCCTGCTCGCGCTCCTCGGGCGGTGGCGCCTCGGCGGGCGCCCCGTCCTGCCTCCTGTCCTGCGCCGCGCCCCGCTCTCCCAGGGTCAGCCCCAGCAGCAGCGCGCTCACCAGCAGCGTCCGACGAACGAACAAGGGCACGATCCCCTCCCTCACCTGGCCGCCACGCGGAACACGGCCTGGAAGAAGCTGAAGTACACGAAGCCCACCATGCCCCCCACCACGATCAGCAGCGCCGGCTCGACCAGGCTCGACAGGGTGCGGACCCCCTGCTGCAGGCGCCGGTCGTAGAACTCGCCCAGGTCCGCCACCACCTCGTCGAGGGCGCCGGTCTCCTCGCCGACCGCCACCACCTGCAGGCCGACCCGCGGCAGCAAGGGGTCGTGCAGGCTGGCGGCCAGCGTCGCCCCGCCCACCACCCGCTCGCGGGCGCGGCGCAGCACGTCGCCGTAGCAGCGCAGGGTCATGGAGTCGGCGAGGGCGCCGAGCGCCTCGAGCAGCGGCAGGCCGCGCCGCAGCAGCAGCGCCAGGGTCCGGGTCAGGTGCACCATGGCGGCCGCCTCGAGCACCCCGCCCACGCCGGGGAGCGCGAGGGCGCACCGCTCCAGCAGGCGGCGGCCGCCCTCGGTGCGCCAGGTCGCGGCCAGCGCCGCCACCAGGGCCGCTAGGCCCCATAGCAGGGTGGCGCCGTGGGCGGTGAGGAACCCCGACAGGTCCATGAGGGCCTGGGTGGTCCAGGGGAGGGCCACCCGCCGCTGGGCGAGGAAGGCGGCGAACTTGGGCACCACCTGCGTGGTCAGGAACCAGAACACCCCGCTCGCCGCCAGGAGCACGATCAGGGGGTAGGTGAGGCTGGTCACCAGCTGCGCCCGCAGGGCCGCGCGGCGGGTGAGGAACTCGGCCTCCCGGTCGAAGGCCTGATCGAGCTCGCCCGTGGCCTCGGCGGTCTTGACCAGCCGGGCCACCAGCGGCGGCAGCAGGCGTCGCTCGGCGGCCAGGGCCTCCGACAGGGGGCGCCCCGCCTGCACGCTGGTGGCCAGGCGCCCGGCGCAGGCACCCAGCGCCGGCTTGCTCGCCTCGCGCGAGAGGGTGTCGAGGGCGTGCAGCAGGGTGAGGCCGTTGCTCAGCATGAGGCCGAGCTGCGCCAGGAACAGGCTCACGTCGCCGGTGCGCACCGGGGTGGGCAGCCGCAGGCGGCGCCCGCTGGCGGTCGCCGCCGAAGCGGACCCGGCGACGCCCCGGGCGACCTCGGTGGGGAACAGGCCGCGGGAGCGCACCGCCGCGGCGGCGCTCCCCTCGTCGGGGGCCTCCACCGTCCCCGTCACCTGCTGGCCCTGACTGTCGAGGGCGTCGTAGCGAAACTCCACGCTACACCCGCGCCAAGAGCGCCTCGGCGACGCTGGTGTGCCCGGCCAGCACCTTGGCCAGGGCGTCCTGGGCGAGGGTCCGCTCGCCCCGCTCGCGGGTCAGGCGACGCAGAGCCTCCTCGCTGCCGCCGGCGTCGAACGCCGCCGCGATCGCGTCGTCGACCCACAGCCCCTCGACCAGCGCCACTCGTCCGGCGTAGCCGCTGCCCACGCAGGCGGGGCAGCCCACCGTCTCGTGGATCGTCGCGCCCTCGGGCGCGTCGGCCGTCCCGCTGAGCGGCGTCAGCTCGCCCGGACGCGCCGGCCGCGCGGCGCGGCAGCGCAGGCACAGGCGGCGCACCAGGCGCTGGGCGATCACCGCCCGCAGCACCGAGGCCACCAGGAACGTCTGGCAGCCGAGGTCGATCAAGCGGGCCGGCGCCCCGCAGGCCCGGTTGGCGTGCAGGCTGGACAGGACCAGGTGTCCGGTCATGGCCGCCTTGACCGCCACGTCGGCGGTCTCGCCGTCGCGGATCTCGCCCACCATGAGCACGTCGGGGTCGTGGCGCAGGAGCGCCCGCAGGGCGCGGGCGAAGGTGACCTTGCCCGCCCGGTCGACCTGCACCTGGCTCACGCCGGGGATCACCCGCTCGACGGGGTCCTCCACGGTCATGACGTTTCGCTGCGGGGCCGCCACCTCCTCGAGGGCCGCGTACAGGGTGGTGGTCTTGCCGCTGCCGGTGGGGCCGGTGAGGAGCACCATGCCGTGGGGCTGCGCCAGGGCCGCGCGCACTCGCTGGAGGTCGCCCGCCTCGAACCCCAGGCGCTCGATCGTGAGCGGCTCGGACTCCACGCCCAACAGGCGCAGGGTGGCCCGCTCGCCGTGGCGGGTGGGGATCGTCGCCAGCCGCACGTCGAGGGGCTGGCGGCGCCCCTCGGCCGAGGCCACCTCGTAGGCGAACCCGCCGTCCTGCGGCTCGCGCCGCTCGGCGATATCGAGGCCGCCCAGCACCTTGACCCGCGACACCAGCGCCGCCGCGTCGCCGGGCGCCAGCACGGCGCCGGTCGCCACCAGCTGCCCGTCGACGCGCAGGCGGATCGAGAGGCCGCCGGGCTGCGGGTCGAGGTGCACGTCGGAGGCTCGCCGCAGCCAGGCCTGCCGCAGCAGGTCCTCGAGGAAGGCGACCGCGTCGAAGGGCGCCGCCTCCTCGGCCGCCTCCGTCTGGAGCAGCCGGCGCAGGGCCGCCTGCAGGGCGGGCGGCTCGGCGACCGCCAGCGCCACCTGCGCCTCGAGGACGCGGCGCAGGGTCTCGATCGTGGACTCGTCGGCGGGGTCGCTGGTCGCCACCAGCACCGCCTCGCCCTCGCGCCGCAGGGGGAGCACCTGCTTGCGCAGCAGCAGCCGGGCGGGGGCCCGGGCGAGGAGCGCGGGGTCGGCCTGCAGGCGGTCAGGCTCGAGGAAGGGGAGCCCGCGCTCCTGGGCCAGCGCCCGGTAGAACGCCTCCCGCGGCAGGCGCGCCTGCGCGGTGGCGACGTCGAGGGCGTCGCGCCCCGAGCGGCGCGCCTCGGCCAGGATCGCCTCGGGGCTCGCCTCCGCCAGCAGGCCGGCCACCGACGCCGCGCGCAGGAGACGGATCGCTTCGGTGGCGCGGATCACCAGGCCCTCCGCGGCGTGCCGCCCGGCGCCCGCAGCCGCTCGGCGAAGGCGTTCTCGTCGCGGGCCACCCGGCGGGCCTCCCCCTCGGCGACCCGCCCCTGTCCCACCAGGGCGGCCAGCGACTGCTCGAGGGTCTGCATGCCCAGCGAGGCGCCGCTCTCGAGGGCCGAGGCGATCTGCGCGGTGCGGCCGGTGCGGATCAGGTTGGCGACGGCGGGGGTCACCCGCAGGAGCTCCACTGCCGGCACCCGCCCGGCGCCGTCGCGGGTCCGCAGCAGCCGCTGGGCCACCACCGCCCGCAGCACGTGCGACAGCTGGTGGCGCACGCTGTCGCGCTCCCCCTCGGCGAAGGCGCCCGCGAACCGCTCGGCGGCGCCCGCGGCGCTGCCGGCGTGCAGCGTCGAGAACACCAGGTGCCCGGTCTCGGCCGCGGTGAGCGTGGCGCGCAGGGTGGCCCGGTCGCGCATTTCGCCCACCAGGATCACGTCGGGGTCTTCGCGCAGGGTGGCCCGCAGGGCCCGGGCGAAGCTGACGAAGTCGGTGTGCAGCTGCCGCTGGCGAATCAGGGCCCTCTTGCTGGTGTGCAGGTACTCGATCGGGTCCTCGAGGGTCACCACGTGGACCGGGCGGGTGGCGCTGATCCGGTCGATCAGCGCCGCCAGGGTGGTCGACTTGCCCGAGCCGGTCGGCCCCACCAGCAGCACCAGGCCCTGATCGAGCTCGGCCAGCTCGGCGACCCCCGCGGGCAGGCGCAGCTCGTCGAAGGAGCGGATCCGCTCGTCGAGGCGGCGGATCGAGAGGGCGACCCGGTCGCGTTCCCGGAACAGGTTGACGCGGAACCGCGCCCCCTCGGGCAGGCTCAGGGCCAGGTCGAGGGAGCCCTCGCCGGCGAACGCCTCCCGCTGCCCCGGGTCGAGGACGCTCGCCGCCATGGCCGCCAGCGCCTCGGCGGTGAGGGGCGGCTCGTGCTCGAGGGGCTCGAGGGCGCCCACCCGGCGCACCGAGGGCCGCTCGCCCGCGGTCAGGTGCAGGTCGGAGGCGGCGAGGGCGCAGCACTGGCGGAGGAGGCCCTCCAGGCGCTCGCGGGCGGCGGGGTCGGCGGCGGCGGCGAGGGGCGCCGGCGCGGCGAGCAGCCGGGGAGGGCGGGTGCGGGACTGCGGGCGGGCGGGGCGGCTCACGAGCCCACCTCCAGCTCGATCCGCAGGGGGCGGGCGGGGTCGTCCGCCAGCCGCTGGGCGTCGACGGTGACCGCCAGGCGCTCGATCGCCACCGCCTCGGGGTCGCGGGCCAGCTGCTCGAGGAAGGCGCGCAGGCTGAAGAAGTCGCCCCGCAAGGTGGCGCTGCGGCCTGGCTTGCCGCTCGTCACGTTCGCCGCGCCCCTGCCCGAGGCGCTGACCCGCGCCCGCACCG
>JAWLGW010000311.1:0-7089 GCA_041690735.1 Planctomycetota bacterium | reverse complement strand
CGATCTCGTCGAAGTCGTACTGGTCCATGAGCTTCATGAGGTCGCGCAGCTGGTCGAGGTCGACCTGGGGCAGCTCCATGGGCTAGTCCTCCTTGAAGGTGAGCACCGTCTTGCCGATCTGGATCCGGTCGCCGTCGCTCAGCTCCAGCTCCTTCACCCGCTCGCCGTTGACGACCGTCCCGTTGGCGGACCCGAGGTCCACCAGGGAATAGCTGTCGCCGACCTGCTTGATCATGCAGTGCTTGCGGGATGCGGCCCCGTCGGTGATCACGATGTGGTTGGCCGGAGTTCGCCCGACGGTGATGACGCGGCCCTCGAGCGCGTAGGTCACACGCTCGTCTTCGCCCTTGCGGGTGACCACGATCCGCGCCATCAGGCCAGTCCTCCGGCGGTTGGGGCGGGGATTCTACCCACGATCGGGGACGGATCTAGCGCGGGCCCTGGCGGAATTTGCGACGGGTGGGTTCGGCCCGCAACGCCTCGTCAGGCTCGTTCGCGTAGGCGCGGGCGGGGTCGCCCGCCCGCAGGGCAGCCCGCGCCAGCCGGCGGCGCGCGGCGGGGTCGCTCGGAGCGGCGCGCAGGGCGCGCTCCAGCGTCAGCAGTCTGTCGTCCAAGGGAAGTCGGGTCCGGCCCGCACCTTCGTCAGGTCCCGGTCGACCTCCGCAGACTAGCCGCGGGCTGGGGCGACTTCAACCAGCCGCCCCAACTCCTCAGCCCGCCGGGGTGTCCTTCTCCGAAAGGGTGTAGATCGAGCCCTTCCCCTTGCCGTGGGAGATGACGATCCCCTTCTCGATCAGCCCCTTGATGTCGCGCCAGCCGGTCGACTTGGAGACCTGCATGATCTCGTAGTAGTCGCGGTTGCGGATCGAGCCGTAGGTCTTGAGGTACTCGATCAGCTTCCGCTGCCGCTCGTTGAGGTCGAAGTAGTAGGGCTCGGCCGGCATCTCGGGCATGCCGGGGGAGGGCGGCAGGGGGCGGCCGCCGGGGCCGGGGACCTTGCCTGGCGGGGTGGTGGCGGACAGGCCGGCCTGCGTCCGGGGGTCGAACACGGTGTCGAGGATGATCGCGTCCTTGGTGATCGTGTCCCCGTCCGAGATGATCTTGGCCCGCTCGACCACGTTCTTCAGCTCGCGGATGTTGCCCGGCCAGTTGTAGCGGACGAGCATCTGCAGGGCCTCGTTCTCGAACCGCTTGGGCGGCCCCGTGACCTCCTCCTGCAGGAAGAAGTCGATCAGCAGCGGCAGGTCCTCCTTGCGCTCGCGCAGCGGCGGCAGGTCGACCTTCACCACGTTGAGGCGGTAGTACAGGTCCTCGCGGAACTGCCCCGACTCGACCAGCGCCTTGAGGTCCTTGTTGCTGGCCGAGATGATCCGCACGTCGACCTTGAGGGTGTCCTTGCCGCCCACCCGGCGGATCTCGCCCTCCTGCAGCACGCGCAGCAGCTTCTTCTGCATGCCCAGCGACATGTCGCCGACCTCGTCGAGGAACAGCGTCCCCTTGCTGGCCAGCTCGAACAGGCCCTTGCGGTCGGCCTGGGCCCCGGTGAAGGCGCCCTTGACGTGGCCGAACAGCTCCGACTCGAGCAGCGTCTCCGAGGTCGCGGCGCAGTTCTCGGAGATCATGCGGAACTTCTTGCGCGGCCCGTTGTAGTGGATCGCCTTGGCGACCAGCTCCTTGCCGGTGCCCGACTCGCCGTGGATGAACACCGGCACGGTGGTGTCGGTGATCCGGTCCAGCAGGCGGAAGATCTCCTGCATGCGGGCGGACTGGCCGATGATGTTCTCGTAGTTGTAGCGGAGCTCGAGGTTCTTGGTCCGGTCCTCCAGCTCGACCCGCACGTCGGCCAGCTCGCGCTCGGTCGTGTCGAGCTTCTGCTGCAGCTGCCGGTTGAGCTGGGCCACGCGGTCGTACAGGCGGGCGTTCTCGATCGCCACCGAGACCTGCCGCGACAGGGTGGAGAAGAAGGCCAGCGCCGACTCGTCGAACTGCTCGCCGCCCCGCTGGGTGTCCACGTAGATCGCGCCGAAGGTGCGGGTGCCCCCCTTGGGCTCGGTGATCGTCAAGGGCACGCACATGACGGCGCGGATGGCGAAGTTGCTGATCGACTGGCTGTGGACCGGGCCGCTGTCGCCGCCGCCGCCGTGGGCCCCGAACGCCTCGCGCAGCGCCTGGTCCGCCTCGATCACCCGCTCGACCACCGTCCGCGAGAAGTTCTTCGCCTCGACGTCGCGCTTCTCCCGGTCGCGCGACACGCGAGGGACGAGGTTGCCGCCGTCGTCCTTGAGCAGCAGGATCCCCCGCTCCGCCTGGGTGATGTCGACGATCGTGTCGACCACCAGCGGCAGCAGCCCCTCGAGGTCGGTGCGCCGGTTGATCTCCTCGATCGTCTCCAGCAGCATGAGCGTGTTGCGGTAGTCCCGGGTCGGGTCGCCCGACAGGACGCCGGCCAGCTGATCCGTGCGCTTGGCCGTGTCGGCCAGCCCCACGTGGTACAGGCGCGCGATGTTCCGCCCGCTCTGCTTGGCGTCGTACAGGGCCTGGTCCGCCCGCTTGACCAGGTCGAGCGCGTCCACCCCCTTCTCGAGCACCGCCGAGCCGATCGAGCAGGTGACGCTGCCGATCCGCCCGAAGAAGGTCTCGCCGGCGACGGCGCCCAGGATCTTGTTCGCCGCCTGCTCGGCGCCGGCGGCGTCGGTCTGGGGGAGGATGGCCACGAAGGAGCCGCCGCCGTAGCGCGCCACCAGATCGAACCCGCGCAGGCGCCCCTTGATCAGCTTGGCGACCGACACGATCACCTTGTCGGCGTCCACGTAGCCACGGTCGGCGTTGATCCGCTTGAGGTGGTCGAGGTCGATCATGAGGACCGACAGGGGGCTGCCGTTCTTGCGGGCCAGCTTCACCTCGTCCCGCAGGCGCTGCTCGAAGTGGGTCCGGGTGTAGATCCCCGTCGCCGGGTCGCAGGTCGCGAGGCGATACAGGTTGGCGTTGAGGATCGCGGTGGTGGCGTTGTTGGCCAGGGCCTGGAACAGCTCCAGGTCGTTGGCCGAGAAGGACTTGGTGACCGAGCGGCTGTCCACGTACAGCACACCCAGGATCTTGCGGGTGGTGAGGGTGTCCGCCCGGTGCTCCTTGCCGCTCTGCCGCTCGTCGCGGAGCGTCACCTTGAGGGGCACGCACATGACCGACAGGATCTTGAGGTCGATGATCGAGCTCAGCTCGCTGAACTTCGAGTCCTGCTCGACGTTGGCGATGCAGATCCCCTGCTCGGTCTTGAGGACGTCGTCGATCACGCTCTCGGAGACCTCGCGCTCCTCCTTGGCGAGGGTGCTGAAGTCGAGGTCCTTGGCCAGCTTGACCTTCAGCTCGTCCTGCGAGTCGTACAGCAGCAGCAGCCCGCGGTCGGCCTCGGTGATCTTGATGGCCATGTCGAGGATGATCTCGAGGATCTCCTCGAAGGTGTACACCGGGCTGTTGAAGAGGCTGGAGATCTCGTACAGGACCCGCCAGCGGTCCCCCTCCGCCTTGGTCGCAGCCGACGACCGCAGCTTCTCTTTCGTCTCATCGAGACCGGCGAAGAAGTCGTCCGTCCCCATGGGCCTCCCTCCAGGTCCGTCTCATGGTAGCGAGCGCGTCCGACGCTCGCCACGGCGGCTCGGAAATGGGTCCCACACGGCGGAGGACGGTCGGGGCGTCCATTTCACGGACGCTCGGTCCGCCCGCCGGTTACGCGCGGGCGGCGATTTTCACGCGCCGGATCGGGCTCACCCCAGGGAGCGGGCGCCCTCCGCTCGCTGGCCGCCCGGACCGAGGAGCCGGATCGCCTTCGTGCCGGTCCGCCTCAGTTCGAGCCCAGCTGGCGGAGCAGGGCCTCGAGCGCCTGCTGGAGCTCGGGTTGGTCGGGCCGTACGGCTCGCAGGCCCGCCAGCGCCGCCTCTCGGGCTGCGTCTCGCTCCTGGCGCGACAGCAAGATCGTGGCTCGCAGCAGGTGACCGCGCGGATTCTGCGGCCGGAGGGCCAGGGCGCGCTCCACGTCCTCGAGGGCGTCGTCCGGGTCCCCGTCCTGCAGCCGCAGCTCGGCCCGGTCGAGCCGCGCCGCCGCCCGCAGGCGCGCCAGGGCCTGCTCGTCCACGGGATAGCCGGCCAGCTCCCAGCTCAACCGCTGCTCGTCGCCGGGCCCCTCCGCCACGGCGCGCGCGTGGCCCTCGAGGTCCGCCAGCCGCCGGGTGGCCCAGGCGAGCGCCTGCGCCGGCTCCTGACTGACGCGCTGCCGGGCCTCGAACAGCTGGTGCCGGGGCAGGAACCCTGCCTCCTGGGCCCGCGCGAAGGCGGCGTCCGCCCGCGCGCGCTCGGTCTCGGCCGCCAGGGCCCGCCCCTGGAGGAAGGCTGCCAGGGCGCGGATCCGGTGAGCGGCCGGGTCGTCCCGAGCCCCCAGCCGGCCCTCGATCTGCGCCGCCAGCGCCTCGGAGGCTCGCCCGTCCCCCCTGGGCGGGTTCGCCGCCAGCAACAGGCGCCCGAGCAGGCCGCCCACGCTGTCCCCCCAGTCGACGGGGTCGTCCGCCGCCCCGGACAGCCGCTCCACGAGCAGCTCCTCGACCCCCAGCGGGAGCCGTCCGGTCCCGAGGAACCGCACCGCGTAGGTGACCAACCCCTGCGGGTCGTCGATCACCTGCTGGAGCTGCCGGCGCCAGCCCGCGAAGGCGGCCTGGGGGGGGAGGTCCGCCCGGGAGTCGACGGCGGCGATCGATCCTGCCAGGGCCAGCGCCCGCTCGGGGGCGGTGGACTCGACGCCTCCGAGGTGGGACGCCAGCACCCGGCCGAAGGCCTCCCGCAGGGGGACCCAGGCCTCCCCCAGCGCCGCGGGCGCCCGCTCAGGATAGGCCCGCCGCAGCACCCGCAGGAGCTGCTCGGCCCGCTCGAGGTCGCCGGCGCCGGGCGCCAGCAGCTGAGCGAGCTCCCCGCCCTGAGCCGTGAGGGCCTCGCCCAGGGCGATGTCGCGGCGGGCCGCCAGGTCGGCCAGCTCGTGCAGGGCGCTCCCGGTGGGCGGCCGCTGACGCAGCAGCTCCTGCGCCACCCGCCGGGCGGCCGCCCGGTCGAGCGCCTCCAGGGGCGCTCGGCAGGCGGTGGGGACCTTGCCGCCAGCGAGCATGGCGGCCGCGCGCGGCAACACCCGCCGGGCGTCGCCGCTGAGCAGCTCGCAGGTCATGTCGAGGATCGGGCGCCAAGGCTCGGGCGTCAGCCCCAGCAGGTCCCGGGCGCCGCGGACGTCCGGCGGCTCCCGGCGCAGGGCCGCGCAGGCCGCCACCGTCGCCGCGACCGGGTCGGAGGGGGCGGGCGGGGGACCGATCGCCTCCCAGGCCAGCAGGCCGCGCCAGTCGTCGAGGACCTGGTAGCGGGCAGCGAGGGCAGCCGAGACGCGGGCCGCGGCGGCGCCGTCGATCCCCTGGGGCGGCGGCACCTCCCGCGGCTCGAGCACCGGCAGCGGCAGGCCAGCTTCCTCGAGCTGACCCTGCCAGTAGTCGAGCCCCTGCGCGAACACGAGGTTCCGCTGCTGCTGCTGGAGCGCCGCCAGCAAGAAGGGGCTCCCGGCCACGATCGCCAGCAGGAAGGCGAAGAAGCCGGGCTGCGCCCGCACGCGCCGCCAGAAGAACTGCGCGGCGGTGGGCTCCGGCGGCCGTGCGGGCGGCGCCTCGGCCGGCGCCTCCGCTGCGGCCGGCGCCTCCGCTGCGGCCGCGGCGTTCGGCGGCTCCGGCGGCTGGGCGGGCGCGGCGTCGACCGCGGCGCCGGGCGCCGCCCCTGCCCCCGGCTCCGTCCCGGGCGCCCCTCCTCCCGGCTCCGCGACCGGCGACGCCTCGCCCTCGGGGGCGGGCGACTCGGGCGCGGTGGGCTCGGGGAGAGGATCGCTCATGAGGCGAGGCAGCATACCGGATCGCGTTCGACCCTGGCCTGTGGGGCCGGCGGAGGGCGGCGCGCGACCGGCGCGTCTCCGCCCGTGCGCCGACGGTGTCGCTCGGCCTGTCGCGAGGCTTCGCGCGCGACCCCCGCGCGTCGCTTGCTTCCGGGGGGTTGGAGCGCGCCTCGGGCCTGGCCTGAACCATGCCTGAGCGGGAGGGCGAGAGGAGGCGCTCGTGCAAGCCGCCCGCCCTGCCCCCAGCCTCGTCACCGCCCTCGCCGTGGTGGTGGCCGCCTCGATGCTCGCGCTCGCGCCCGGCTGCGACGTCGGCCCCGAAGAGCCCGAGGAGCGCGCGGTCGAGGTGCTGCTGCACGAGTTCGAGATCGTCATGCCCAGCGAGATCGAGGAGGGGCCGGTCACGCTCAGCGTGGTGAACGCCGGCAGCCGCCCGCACGACCTCGAGATCGACGGGCAGGGGATGCGCGTGAGCTTGCCCGGCGCGCTCCAGATGGGCGAGCGGCGCACGCTGGAGCTCGAGCTTCGCCCGGGCACCTACCGGGTGTGGTGCCCCATGCCCGAGCACGCGGACCTCGGCATGGTGACCACCCTCACGGTCATGGCGAACGCGGCGCCCCGACCGGAGGAGCCGCGGTGAGCCGCCCGGGAGCCAGCGCGGCCCCGCTGGTCGCGGCGGTGGGCGCCGGGCTGCTGGCGGCCAGCGTCACCTGGGCCCTGTCGCGCGAGCGCGGTGAGCCCCCGCTGGACTCCCCGCAGGTGGGAGAGGCGGTGGAGGTCTCGCTGCGGGAGTTCGCGATCGACATGCCGTCCGAGCTGCGGGGCGGCGCGGTCTGCTTCCGCGTGACCAACGTCGGCACCCTGCCGCACAGCTTCCGCCTGCAAGGCGCGGAGACCGACGCCCAGCTCACGCAGCCCCTCGACCCGGGCGACAGCAGCCTGCTGCAGGTCGAGCTGCGCCAGGGGGAGTACCTCGCGACCTGCCCGCTCGACGGCCACGCCGAGCAGGGCATGCGCGCCCAGCTCACCGTGGTGGAGCCCCACCGAGGGAGGTAAGTGAGGGGGCACCATCTCCGAGTCGCTCGTCGCGCGGCACCTAGCGGTTAGCAGTTAGCCATTAGCTGTTAGAGCTGTCGCTCCTCGAGAGCTCCTCGCGAGCGGCCTGGACGAGGCGCGACAGCAGC
>JAWLGW010000310.1:0-7092 GCA_041690735.1 Planctomycetota bacterium | reverse complement strand
CACACCGCGTCCACCGTCTCCAGCCGGAGGTGGGTCGAGGTGGCGGGCAGCACGCGCTGATCGATGATCTCGAGGAGCCCCGGCACGTCACCGCGCCAGGCCAGCGTCTCAATGGCCATGACTAGGCCTCCTGTCGGCCGGAGGCCCGTCGCAGCGGGCGGGCCAGGGATGGTGGGTGGAGCTCGGACTGAGGGGACGAAGCCCCTCGCGCTCACTCCTCGTGGATCCGCTCGTCCTCGCGGCCGTCCTGCGGGGCGGCCGCGGGCGCCGGCTGGACCGCCGGGGCGATCGTCGCCAGGCGGCGACCTTCGAAGTGGATCCGCCCGACCTGGTGGACCAGCGCGAACAGCTTGGCCGCGTACACCAGCTCCTTGCGCCCGACCGTGGGGGCGTCCAGCACGATCTCCAGCACCCCGTCCTGATCGCGGCGCGCCTCGGGCTTGTACGAGGCGAAGTCGAAGTTGGGGGCCAGCTCACGGGCCCGCTCCAGGAAGCCCTCCTCGGCGGCGCCGGGGACGCTGTCCTCCTGGACCAGGCTGCGGGTCGCCACCGAGAACGCCACCACCCACTCGTAGTCGTGGACGTGGGTCCCCGGGGTGTAGGCGCGGTTGAGGGCCACCACGTCGGCGCAGCGGATCCCGGCCGCCTTGGGGCTGGGCGGCGGCGCCTCCGCCGAGGAGGGCTCGCCCTCGCCGCGGTCGGTGCCCCACCGCTCGTCCAGACCCGTGTCGAGGTCGAGGTCCCCCAGGCCCAGGCTGTCGAGGAAGGATGGGGTCTGGGGCAGGAAGGTGGTGGGCGCGGCGTCCTCGGCCTCGTCTCCGTCGTCGCCGCTGGCGTCCTCGAGGCGACGCGTCAGCAGGTGGAACTCGGGCTGGTTGTAGAACAGCTGCCCGTACAGGCAGGCGATGTTCCCCGAGCGGCGCCGCCCCAGCGAGCGGGCGATCGCCGACAGCACCCGCTGAACGGGGCGCGTGTTGCGGAAGATCCGCAGGTCGGTCGCGACCGCGACCAGCGCCAGGGCCTCGCTGAGCCGGCGGCGCTCCAGCACGCTGATCCCGAGCTCGTGGCGGTCGAGCACCGCCGCCAGCTCCTCGGCCCAGCCCCGCAGCTCGCCCAGCGCCACCTGCCCCGTGATCGCCTTGGCGATGCGCAGGCGGACCAGCGAGCGGTCGATCCGGACCCGCGGCAGGCGCTCGGGGAGCTCCGCCTCGCACATGTCGGCGAAGGTGCGGTAACCCGCCTCGGCGGCCATACGGACCGCATCCTCGGCCCGCAGCTCACCCGCGATGAGCTGCTCGAGCGCGTGCTTGACCTGCGTCTTGTTCATCACGAACCACCCGCTCCGACGGCGTCCACCGCCTCCGGCTTCGGCTCCGACTCCGGGGGCGAGCCGGCGCCGGACGCGTCCTCCGGCGCCTCGGCCCGCTCCCGAGACCGGACCTCATCGATACTCTCGCCGGCTGGGATCGTCCCGCCCGACTCGCGGAACCATACCTCTACGGCGCGCACTTGGTCATCCGACAGGGGAGCGTCGCCGGGAAGCGGCAGCTCCTCCTCGCTCTTGCCGGACACCTCCCGCAGGGCGGCGACCAGGATCGGCCCCAGCACCGGGGCAATGTCCGCGTCGAGCTCCCGCAGCGAACGGATCAGCGGCCAGGCACCCTCGGCGCCAGTGACCCGCGCCAGGTGACGCGCCGCGTGCGCCCGCGCGAACAGCGCGGGGTCGCGGCTGGCCGCGGCCTCGAGCTGGCTGACGATCGGCTCCCGGGCGCTGCCGCTGGCCCGCTCGGCCAGCATCTCGAAGGCGTTGGCCCGCATGTTGGTGTCGAGGTCCCGCGCCGCCTGCAGGAGGACGCCGGTCGCGTCCTCGCCTGGAATCTGGCCCACCACCCGCAGGACCGCCACGCGATACAGCTGGTCCGCGGGCTGGTTCTGGGTCGGGTCGTTGAGCTCCGCCACCAGATGGGCGAGCACCCCGTCGTCGGCCAGGGAGACCAGGGCGGCGGTCGCCTCCGGATCGAGCCGCTGCTCGTTGAGCACCGTCTGCCGCAGGTTGCCGAGGTGGTAGTCGATCCGCATGTCGGTCCAGCGGAAGGAGAAGATCCCCACCGCCACCAACCACAGCACCACGCACAACGCGATCAGCTGCGGATCGAGCGACCTCTCTTCGTCGTCGAAGGCGACGGGCCCCTCCGCGCTCGACTCGGGCGCCTCCGACTCGGGCGCCTCCGACTCGGGCGCCTCCGACTCGGGCGCCTCCGACTCGGGCGCCTCCGACTCGACCCCGGGCACGGACGTATTTGGCTTCGTTTCGTCGGCCACCAGCTCCTCGCGGGCTAGACTATACAAGCGCCGACTAGGCAGTCAATGTTGCGCCGCACAGCAGGTTACGGCGGGAGCGTCGAGGGTGAGCGAGGCGGTGACGAGCGAGCGCGTGGTGTCCCTGGCGCGGGCTGCGTCCCTGCCGCTCCAGCGCGTGGGAGGCAAGGGGCGCAACCTCGGCCGACTGGTCGTGGCGGGCCTGCCGGTGCCGCCCGGGTTCGTCATCGCCTCCGACGCCTGGAATGGCGGAGCCGGTGACGGCGTCGACCTCGACGGCGAGCTGAGCGAGGCCCTGCTGGCGCTGGGCGAGGGGCCGCTGGCGGTGCGCTCCTCGGCGCCCGACGAGGACGCCGAGGACGCCAGCGCCGCCGGGCTGTACCGGACCGAGCTCGACGTGGAGGGGCTGCCGGCGGTCCTGGCGGCGGCCCGGGCCTGCCGGGCCTCGGCCGAGGACGAGGCGGCGCGCCTGTATCGCGGCGCGACCCGACCCGCGCCCGACGTGGCGGTGGTCGTGCAGCGGATGGTGCGCCCCCTCGCCGCGGGGGTGCTGTTCACCCGGACCGGCGCCCCCGGCGCCGAGCGCGTGCTGATCGAGGCCACCCCCGGAGACGGCCGCGCGCTGGTGGACGGCCGAGTCCGCCCGGCGCGGGTCAGCCTCGCGCCGGACCCCGCCGCCGTCCGGGAGGGGCTGCACGACGTGGACGGACGCCCCCTGCTGCCGGCCGCGGTCCTCGCCGAGCTGGTGCGCCTGGGGCAGCGAGCCGAGGCGCTGCTCGGGACCGGCGCCGACGTGGAGTGGTGCTGGGATGGGGCGCAGACCTGGCTGCTGCAGGCCCGGCCGATCACCCGGGCCGTGCCGGCGGGCGGGCAGGACCGGGTGGTGTGGACCGCCGCCAACACGCAGGAGGCGCTGCTCGACCCGGTGACGCCGCTGTCGTGGTCCCTGCTCAGCCCGCTGGTGGAGGCGGGCCGGCGCGACCTGTTCCGGGCGGCGGGCTTCGCCGAGATCCCGGCCGCCTACATGAAGCTGTTCTACGGGCTGCCGTACTTCAACCCCGACTACTTCCGCCGCTTCCTGCGCCAGGTCCCCGGGGCCCCCGAGACGATCTTCGACGCGCTGATCTTCGGCGAGGGTCGCCCCGAAGAGGTCGAGCTCCACCTGCGCGCCCTGGCGACGCCGCGCACCCTGCGGCTGCTCGGCCTGCTGGGCCTATCCCGGGTCGCCGCCCGGGAGCGGTTCGAGCTGTTCCAGCGCCTGTTCGCCTACC
Organism: Planctomycetota bacterium; assembly: GCA_041690735.1. Classification (GTDB taxonomy): domain Bacteria; phylum Planctomycetota; class J058; order J058; family J058; genus JAWLGW01. Next base: position 3,502 of record JAWLGW010000310.1, on the reverse strand, counting down.
GGCTGGCGCGCCTGGAGCGACGGGACCTGCGAGGGCTGAGCGACGGCGAGCTGCTGGCGGTGCGCCGCCAGGCCACCACCCTCCTCGACAGCGCGCTGCGGCAGCACGTGCTGGGGACCGCGATCTCGGGCGCCGGCTACCTGCTGCTCGAGCTGTTCTTGCGGCGGTTCGGCGTGGCCGACGCCTTCCCGCCCGGCCTGGCGGCGCGCCTCACCGCCGGAGCCACCGGCAACGCGGTGGCGGCCGCCGGCGGGCGGCTCGAGGAGCTCGCCCGACACGTGGGGGCCGAGCTCGAGCAGGACCCAGGGCTCGTCGACGACCTGGCCGCGCTGGCGCGGGGGCCGGGGGCGCAGGCGACCTGGGGGCGCGCCCGCCTGGCCCGCGAGCTGCGGGAGCTGCTCGACGCCTGCGGCCACCGCTGCGAGAAGGAGGCGGAGCTGCTCGAGCCGCGGTGGGCCGACGACCCGACCGTCCTGCTGGACGTCGTCCGCAGCACCGTGGCGGCGCTGCGAGACGGCGGCGAGACCCTGGCGCGAAAGCGCGCCCACGAGGCGGACCTGCCCCGGCGGGCGCGGCGCCTGGCTCGGCGGGTGGGGCGGGTGCTCGCGCGCCGCAGCCCCGTCGAGCGGGTGGTGCCCGTGCGGCGCCTGGTGTTCCGGACCCTGCTGCGCGAGGCGCGCCGCTACGCGCCCTACAGGGAGAACCTCAAGGACCGCGCCCTGCGGGCCCTGCACCTGCTGCGCCGGGTGTTCCTGGCCATGGGCGAGCGCTTGAGCGCCACGGGCCTCCTCGAGCGGCCCGAGGACGTGTTCTTTCTCGAGGTCGACGAGGTGGAGGCGGCGCTCGAGGGGCGCGCCGTCGCGGCGGGGAGCGAGCTGTTGGCCCGGGTGGCGACGCGCCGCGCGGAGCGAGCGGCGAACCAGACCCGCACCCCCCCCCGCTACGTGGTCGAGGTGCCGGGGCACGCGCCGCAGCCGATCGCCGGTGACGCCGCCGCGGGGGGGCTGATCGCGGGGGCGGGCGTCTCGAGCGGCCGGCGGATCGCGCGGGCCCGGGTCCTGAGCGGCATGCAGGACGCCGCGCGCCTCGGCCCGGGCGAGGTGCTGGTGGCGCGGGTCGTGAACGCCGCCTGGACCCCGCTGTTCGGCATCGCCGGGGCGGTGGTCGCCGAGGTCGGCGGCGTGCTGTCGCACGGCGCCATCGTGGCGCGGGAGTACGGGATCCCGGCGGTGTTCGGCGCCGCCGGCGCGACCTCGCTCCCGGACGGGGCGCTGGTGTGCGTGGACGGCGACCTCGGCGTGGTGACGCGGGTCGAGGAGGGGGGGCAACGCCGGTAGAGGCTGTCGCAAGACGGCAGGAGCGCACTCCGAGCGGCTCGCAGAACACGGAACATCAACAGGGAACATCAACGGGAACAGCGAACGACTCGTCCTCGGAGACCGGACTGCGTTGCCTCCAGCAGCGCCGTTCCCTGTCCTCATTCTCTGTTTGCTGTTGATATTCCGTGTTCGGCCTCTCGGGCTACCGCGGCTGCGTTTGCGCCAGCCTCGGTTACCGCACCCCCGCGGGGCTCCGCTCCGCCAGGGCCAGCGCCACCACCACGTCGCTCAGCGTGCCCTGCGGGTCAGCCGAGCTGCGCAGCGCGCCGTCGGCGCGGCGCAGGAGGGCGTGCCGCCGCACCAGCTCGGGGCGGGCGCCCCGGCGGACGCGGCCCAGGAAGGTCCCCTTGTCGCGGAACACGCGCAGCTCGCCGGTGATCTGGTGCGGCCGGACTCCCCGATCGAACATGGCGCGGGCCTTGATCAGCCGGCTCAGGTCCCACCGCAGCGTCGGCAACAGGATCATGGCGATGCCCGTGGGGTCGGTGGCGCGCCCGCCGCCCGCGGTGATCAGGCCGTCGCGGAACACGCGCTGCAGCGTCTGCAGGGCGCCCTCCACGTCGCCGCGCCCGACGCGGTCCACGATGGCGAAGCCCTGCTCGCTCGAGCCGAACGAGGCCAGCGCCTCGACGTCCTCGGCGCGGATCGGGCCCCCACCCCCGGCGCTGGCGAGCTTGCCCACCTCGGCGTCGAGCGTGGCCAGGGCCACGTCCTGCCCCCCCAGGCGGTCGAGGAGCGCCCGGTCCGCGCCGCGCGCGAAGGGGCGCCCCCAGGCCTCCGCCCGAGCGCGCACGAAGGCGAGCAGCCCCGCGTCGTCGTAGGGGCGGCAGTCGACGCGCTCCGCCTTGGCGAGGAGCGCCTTGACCCCCCGCAGGCGCGAGTCGAGCTTGTCCGCCACCAGCACCAGGGTCGAGCTGGGGTTGGGGGCCTCGAGGTAGGCGGCGATCGCCTCGCCGTGGGCCCCAGCGAAGCCCGCGGCCCCGCCGGCGCCAGCCCCGTTCACGACCACCAGCCGGGCCGAGGTGCCCAGGAAGGGCAGGGTCCGCAGCTCGTCGAGGACCTCCGCCAGGCTCGCCTTGGCCCCCTCCAGCTCGCACAGGGCGGGGCCCGGGTTGTCCCCCAGCAGGACCTCGCGCAGGGCCGCCAGGACCTGGGTCACCAGGAAGCTCTCGCCCCCCTCCAGCACGTAACAGGGGGAGGGAGCTCCCTTGGCGAGGCGCGCCCGGAGGTCGAGCGCGGACGTCCAGGCGGCGCTGGTGCTGCTCTTACGCGAAGGGCTCCGCTTCTTGGCCATGGGGTCGCGTGCTCCTGAGGGCTCGGTTCGCGAAGCGTAGCACGAGGGTCATCGCCTCAGATCGCCAGGGACCGCGCGGGCTCGCGGCGGGAATCGGCGGTGGATTCGTGATGGACCTGCCGACGGGGGTCCCCCGATGGGTCCTCCGATGGGTCCTCCGATGGGTCCATCGGGGCAGCCATCTTGACCGGGTGTCAGCCGCACTCTACAGTCACGAATCGTCCCTGCCTGCCCCCCGAGGCCCCCGTGGCTCCAACGCCCTTGCTCATCGCCACCGACCGCCTGGCCGGGTTCCGAGACCGGACGGTCCTGCGCGACGCGCGGGCGCGCAGCCGGCGCCCGGCCCTGGTGGCCGCGAGCGGCGGCTTCGCGGTGCAGGGGCCCTTCGCGATCCGCCGGCAGGTGCACGTGGACCGCGCCCGCGGGGCGGCCTTCGCCGAGGCGACGCAGGACCCCAACCCGATCCACCGCGACGGCGAGGTCGTGCCGGGCGCCTTCGTGGCCGCGCAGTTCGTGTCGGCCGCGGAGGTCCTGTTCCCGCGCCTGGCGCTGGAGCGGCTGCGGGTCTCCTTCACCGACGTGAGCTGGTACGGGCGCACGCTGCGGCTGGTGATCCGGGGCACGCCAGCCCAGGTGTCGGGCGAGGCCGGGCTCACCTTCGAGGCGGTGGCCTATCAGGACCGGCGGCAGGTGGCCGAGGGCTCCCTGGCGGGGCGCCTCCTCCCCGAGGTCCCGCGGCTCGAGCTCCCGCTGGAGCAGGTCGACGGCCTGTGGCTGCGCCGGGTGATCGCCTTCTACGAGACCCTGGGGATCGACCCCGACGGGTGGT
>JAWLGW010000309.1:0-7094 GCA_041690735.1 Planctomycetota bacterium | reverse complement strand
CGGGTGGTCAAGTCGAGGGCGCTGTAGGAGTCGGGCTGGCTCCAGAAGTTCTCGCCCCGGCCGTAGTGCGCGTTGAGGGAGCGGGCGATCAGCTGATCGGGGGGAGGAACTATCCGGGGGTAGGTAGCCGCGGCCGAGCTGCATTGGCTCAGACGGAGCCCGCGAGACAGGAGAGCAGGGGCGGGGCACGAGGCGCCGGCAATTGCCCGTATGAGGGCAGCACACGACCGGGGGCGCCGGGCGCGAGGGCGACCGACGGGCCGAAGGGCCGGGGTTTCGCTCGCCCTGGCGGGCTCAGGTGGGGGCGACTTGGGCGGCGTGGTAGACGCGCAGGGCGTAGGTGCCCGGCGGGAAGAGGGTGTTGCGGCGGCCGGCGCGCCAGGCGGCGTAGGCTAGCTGGTAGGCGGCTCGCCAGGCGCGCAGCTCCGCCACCCGCTCGGGGTCGGGGTGCTCGCCGCCGGGGAGGTGGGGGTTGAGCGCGAAGTCCGGGAACACTTCGCCGGCCGACGCGAAGGGGTTCTGGTTGAGGATCCGGTCGCGGCCCATGAAGTGGGTGTGGCCTTCGGCTGCGCGCTCGGCTCGGATCTCGCGGACTCGCTCCTCGACGGCCTCACGGGTCAGGCGGTGGAACTGAGCGAGGTCCATGTCCGCGAACAGGCTGGGTACGTGGACGCTGAAGCCTGCTACGTCCGGGAGCGTGCTGGGTCGCGACCGGTGGTGGGCGCGGGAGGGCTGGGGGCCGCGGCGGGTGAGGCGCCGGGCTCTCGCGCCGCGGGGGTGGTAGGTCGGCTCGAAGCCAGGCGGGCGGCGGCCGCCGAAGAAGGCCTGCTCGGGGCGCTGCGCCACGTACCGGCGGGCGCCCATGTCCTCGGGACGCGTGAGGAAGCCTGGCCACCGGTCCGGGTGGTCGACCAGGCCGTCCTTGGTGACGTTGACGAACAGGTAGATCAGCTTGTCCAGCACGTCCTCGCGGGTGGTCAAGTCGAGGGCGCTGTAGGAGTCGGGCTGGCTCCAGAAGTTCTCGCCCCGGCCGTAGTGCGCGTTGAGGGAGCGGGCGATCAGCTGATCGAGGTCGCGCATGAAGGCCGGCAGCTCTCCCTCCGGGTCCTCCACGACGGCGTGGGTGTGGTTCGAGGAGGCCGCGAAGCCGCACACCCGCACCTTGTAGCGGGAGGCGACGACCGCCAGGGTGTAGCGGACGATCTCGTTCACCTCCTTGCGGGGGGTGAGCAGCAGCTCGCGACGCGTGCAGCGGCGGGTGACGAAGTGGATCCGTCTGGGAAGGACGCGGCGGGCGACGGTCATGCCGCGCCCTTTCGCACGCTGGGGACCTGAGACGCACCCGGTGAGCGCACGGTCGAGCAGCCCAAGGTCCGGTACGGGTCTGTCGAAGGGCCTAGCCGTTGCTTCAGGCCCGGTTCTCCAGCATCCGCCGCAGCGACTCAAACGGATCGAGTGAGCAAGAGTTGCCCGCGCCTGAGGCCGCGCGACACGAACGACCTCGCGACTACTACGGCGTCTCGTCGCCCGGCTCGTCCAGCCAGGCCATCAGCAGGTCGTCCTCCCACCGCCCGTCCGGGTGACGCAAGAAGCGGCGCCGGACGCCTTCCAGAACGAACCCGCAGCTCTGGTAGAGGCGCTGGGCGCGGAGGTTCGAGGCGAGGACCCCCAGCTCGATCCGGGTTACGCCGCTTCGGCGCGCCCACTCCAGGGCGGCTTCGACCAGGGCCCGGCCCAGCCCCAACCCCTGGACCTCCGGGTGGATCGAGACCGCCAGCCAGCCGCCGTGGGCCAGCATGCGCAGGGGGTGCCGTTCGACCTTCAGCTCACCCACGACCCGTCCCTCCCGCTCGGCGATCAGTCGGAGACCACGCTCCTCGGCCTGCCACACGTCGATCGCGGCAGCGGCGTCGTCGGTCAAGGGGCCGACCTCGGCGGCTAGCCGCACCATCCCTTCGCCGGCGTGAGCGACGGCCAGGTCGATGGCGTGTAGGGCTGCCGCGTCGGCGCCCCGAGCGGGGCGGATCACCGCCCGCGAGCCGTCCTTCGCCTCGACCTCGTGCATGGCGCCCCCCGGGTCGACCAGTCTACGCGTCGCTCTGGCGGCGGACGCGGGGGGGTTAGCGCGTGCGGGTCCGGCGCTGTGGAGGAGGTCGCAGCGGCGCGTAGAGTCGAGTTCTGGGGCGCTCGAGCAGCCTCGGCCCCCGGGAGAAGCGAATGCACATCACCAAGTCCAAGGTCCCTGCCAAGATCGACGCGCCCGGCGCGGTCGCTCGACACAAGGGGGCGTTCGGCGACGCCAGCGGCTGCGGGCGCATGGCCGGGGAGTACTTCTCCCTCGCCGCCGGCACCGACATCACGCCGCTGCTGAAGGGCCTCGAGGGCGACCTGTGCCAGGCGCCCCACTGGGGCTACCTGATCGAGGGCGAGGTGACCGTGACCTACGCCAGCGGGGAGCAGGAGACGGTGCGCGGCGGCGATCTGTTCCACTGGCCGGCCGGCCACACCGTCCGCGTGGCCGCCGACGCCGAGATCATCCTGTTCAGCCCTGAGCAGGAGCACGGCCGGGTGCTCGAGCACCTCGCCCGCCAGCTCGGCAGCTGATCGGGCGCGGCGCCGACTACTCCGGCCAGGTGCCGGGCGGCACCACGATCACGCCCGACAGCCAGTCGAACTCCGCCAGCGGCGTCTCCTCGATCGCGTCGGGGTCGTCCGGCATGGCCGTCCAGTGGAACTCGTTCACGACCGCGCCGTGGCCCAGGAAGGTGTGGCGGCCGCCGCGGGCGAGGCCGAACCAGAAGGGGACCTGCGCCAGGCGCTCGAGGCCGGTGGTGTCCTTGGGCGTCTCGCTGCCCGACGAGGGGCGGTAGTCGGTGATCAGGTCGGAGACCGGGATCTTGTAGTACGGCTTGCCGCGACGAGCCATGCGGGCGGTGTAGGTGTGCTCGGCGTCGGCGTCCTCGGGGTCGAGGGTGTCGGGGTTGAAGTAGATCGCGCTCCAGCCGTCCTGGACCAGCTCCTTGGCCAACTCGGTGCCCTTCGAGCCGCGCTCGACCACCCGACGCTTGATCTCGCGCCACACCTCCGCGCGACCGGCGGCCGCGTAGGCGGCGCCGACGTTCTCCAGCACCCAGCCAATGCACGAGCTCTCGCGCGGCTCGGGGATCGTCGCGCCGGGGAAGGCGCGCGCGCTCAGCCACTCGGCCCGCTCGGCCTCGTCCATGTGCTTGTAGGAGGAGTGGTCGCCGAAGTACAGGCCGACGCCGCTCCAGGCGATCGCCTCGCGGTGGGCGGTGGTGCGCTCGATCAGGCGGTCCGCGCCCGCCCGGGCGATCGGGTGCAGGTCCCCGCCGAGGAGGTAGTGGACGAGCAGGGCGCGGGCGCCGTGGCCCGTGGCCTCCGAGGCGGGGGCGGCAGAGGTCTCCGGCTCAGCAGCCGTCGCGTCGGCCGGAGGCGGAGGCGCCTCGCCCGCCGGGGCGTCGGCGGTCGCGAGGGCGCCCGAGCTCACCGTCGCCGCCTCGCCTGCGATCGTGAGCGGGGGAACGGGCAACCCGTCGTCGAGCGAGCTCTCCGCCGGGGGGAGCAGGGCCGGGCTGAGGCGCGTGGCGAGCTCGCCCTCGGGAACCGGCAGCTCCGCCCAGGCCTGGGCCCGGGCCCGCTCCCGCAGGTCGGCGTCGGCGAGGCGCTCGCCGGTGAGGAGGACGACCTGCGGACCGCGACGCTCGAGGACACGCAGCTCGGGCTCCAGGGGCTCCTCCTCCGCCCAGCGGTTCGCCGAGTACTCGGAGTCGAAGCGGAGGCGCTCGACCGTGAGCCCGGCGAGGCGCACCCGGAGACCGCGCCCGGTGCGCCAGCGCGCCGCCTCCGGCTCCCCCGGCTCGCCCAGCCCCAGGGCCTCGAAGGCGGCGGCGTAGCCTCGCTCCCGCGCTCCGGCTCGAGCCGGCTCCGCGGCGTCGGGCCAGGCGTGGACGGGGCCAGCCAGCCCGAGCCCCTGCGCGACCACCAGGACGGCCGCGAGCCGCCAGGCGTGCGATCGACCCATGGCGTGCCTCCTCTGTGCAGGTGGCCTGCGCGAGGTCCATGCCGGGACGGAGGGACGGCGTACGGCGGGCGTAAAACCTCTCCCAGCGGGCAGACGTCCAATCTGGACGGCGCCCCTCAGGCCGAGCGAGCCTGAAATGCCACGCATTTTGCTGCGTTGCATGGCGGTGAGACGGGAGATCGGCGGGCCCCGACGGCGGCGGCTCGAGGGTCTCCGCCGGAGCGCTCCTCGGGGCACGGAACTCGAACCTCCCCGTCCCGTGTGCGTACGGGAGGGCGCGGCGCTCGATCGCCCGTTGCGCGTCGTGCCCCCGCCACTACGATCGGGATAACCCGCGTCGAGGCCCTATGCTCCGCCCGCTCCGTGGCGTCGTCCTCACCCTCCTCTGCTGCTCGGTCCTGACGCCGGTCCAGGCCGAGGACGCCAAAGGGGCGCCCGATCTGCTCGCAGCCGTGACGGCCCTCGCCGAAGCGACCGACGTGGAGCGGGGCGAGGCGGCCGTGCTGGTCCTCGACGAGACCGCGCGGCTGACCGGGACCGTGACGGGCGAGAGCGTGCAGGTGGTCACCGCCCACGGCGCCGTCCGCGCGCCCCTGGCGGAGGTGGCCCTGCTGCGCGGAGGTGGCGGCGTGGGGCGGCGCATGAGCGTGCACCTGCGCTCGGGCGAGGTGCTGGTGGGCGAGGTCGCGGCGCCCGGGCTGCACCTGGTCACGCCGGCCGGGCTGGCGATCGACCTCGCGCCCGCGACCCTGGAGGCCCTGTTCTTGCCCGCCGACGAGGAGCGCGACGGCAAGCTGCCCGCCCAGGCCCAGGCGCTGCTCACCACCCACGAGGGGACCCGGCTGGTGGTGACGACCCTGGACGGGCGGCTCACCGGCGCGACGCCCTGGGGGGCGCTGGACCTCGACCTCGCCGCCCTGCAGGCCCTCGAGTACCGCGCCGCCGAGGGCGGGCTCCCGGGTCCTTGGCTCACCACGCGCGAGGGCTCCACGCTGCCGGTCGCCCCCTCGGCCGAGCCGCTGGCGGTGGAGGCGACGCGCCTGGGATCCTGCCAGATCGCGCCCGCCGCGATCGCGCTCCTGCAGCGTCTGGACCCGGCGCCCGCCGCCGCGGCGCAGCAGCCCGCCCTGACGGTGTGCGCCCTGCGGGGCGGCGCGCTGCTGCACGGGAAGCTCGCCCTCGACGAGGTGCGCGTGGTGTTGCCGGCGGGGGAGGCGCGGCTGGAGGGCTCGCGGGTGCAGGCGATCGAGCGGGACGCCGACGCGCCCGGGGCCGCCTGCACGGTGACCCTCCGCTCGGGCGATCGCCTGCGCGGGCCCCTGCGGCGGGCGACCTTCACCCTCGAGACCGCCGGGGGCCGCTTCGAGCTGCCGGTCGCGCAGGTGGAGCGCGTCACGCTCGCAGCGCCGCAGGCGGAGGCTCCCTCCACCCCCGAGCCGCCCGCTCCCGCCGAGCGGGCGCTGCCTGCCGATCCGCCCACCGACCCGTCCACGCCGCTCCGGCCCGACCGGAGCCGGAGGGAGGACTTCTGACCGCGCCTACCGGCGGGCGCCGCGCCGCCTGCATGTTGCTCGTGTGCGCAGGCGCCTTGCTGACCTGCCCCGCCCGCGCCGACGACGGTCCGAGCGACGGCGAGTGGGTCGACGCCGACCTCGGTGACCGCACCTGCGGCGACGGCGCCTCGTGGTCGGTCGACTCCTCGGGTCGGCTCAACGTGTCGGGCATGGGGACCGTGCACGAGCTGCGCCTGGCGGGCAGTCGCTTCTCGCCGCGCGACCGCAAGATGACCCCCGACGGCGAGCACTTGCGGTTCCGCGGCGAGCGGGGCAAGCTGACCGTCACCCGCCACCTGTGGATCGACCCCAAGGTCGGCGGAGTGCGGGTCCTCGACCTGTTCGAGAACCCCGAGGCGACCGCCGCCTCGCTGTCCGTTGAGGTCTACGCCCGCTACTCGCGCGCGCCCGCGCCGATCGTCACCGACCGCGGCAGCCCGGCGGGGCCGGTGCTCGGCCCCCGCGAGGTGGGCGTGGTCGCGGTCGGGCAGCAGGGCACCAGCGTCCTGTACGCGCTGGCCGGGCGCCGGAGCGAGCTCAAGCCGACCGTCGTGCAGCGGGGCAACTACGAGCTGCGGTTCGTGTACGCGCTCTCGATCCCGCCCCAGGGGAGCGTGGCCCTGCTCCACGGCGTGGCGCAGCACGCCCCCACCCCCGCCGGCCCGACCCTCACGGTCGAGGAGCGGCAGCGGCGGTTCGAGCGCATGAGCGGGCGGCTGTGGCTGCGCGGCGTGCCGCGCCCCCTCCGGCGCCTGCTCGCCAACCGCAGCTCGCGCGCGGTGGCCGCCCTGGGCGGCGCCGGGCTGCTGACGCTGGAGGAGGAGCTGGGGCTCGAGCCGGGACCGACCGACCTGTTGGCGTTCGGCGAGGAGACCCTGCTGCGCGGGCGCGCCTCCTGCGACGCCCTGGCGGTCGAGACCGCCGCGGGTCGGGCCACGGTGCCCTTCGCCGCCGTCGCCGCCGTGGTGGGGCCGCGCTACACCGGCGCCGCCGCGCTGCTGCTGCGAGACGGGCAGCGGCTGTCGGGCGCGATCGAGGCCCAGGGCCTGCGCTTTGGCATGAGCACCGGCCTCGACCTGCCCCTCGAGGTGGCGCGCCTCGACCGGCTGGTGCTGGGCGCCTCGTCCGAGCAGGGCCCGCCGACCGGAGCCGGGCAGCGGTACCTGGTCGAGACCCACCGCGGCGACCGCCTGCGGGTGACGCCGGCGCCCGACGCTCGCCTCGAGGTCGCGACCCGGTGGGGCGCCTGGAGCGTGCCGTTCACCGAGGTCGCCACGATCACCGGCCTCGCCGCCGGCGGCCCCGGCGTGTGGGTCGAGCTGCGCGATCGCAGCCGGTTCCGCGCCTTCCTCGCCGGGCCTCCCCTGCGGCTCGAGAGCGAGCTGCTGGGGCCGATCGCCGTCGCGCCCGCCGAGGTGCGCGCCCTGGCCCTCGCCTCGCGCCTCGGCGGCGACGACGAGGGCGAGCAGGAGCCGCGCCTCCTCGACCCGCACCTCGAG
>JAWLGW010000308.1:0-7118 GCA_041690735.1 Planctomycetota bacterium | reverse complement strand
AGCGTCCGTAGAGGACGCGGCCGCAGCTGGTGCAGGTCACCAGCTCCTTGCCGCCGCGGGCCATGCTGACCTGGTTGGGGCGCGCCTTCACGAAGCAGCCCTGGCAGTGCTCGTCCACCAGCTCGGCGACGGCCGAGTCGCCGAGCTTGGACAGGATGCGCTCGTACAGCTCGAGGTGCTGCGGGTCGACCCGGGCCGCCCCCTCGGCCCGGCGCGCCTCGAGCTTGCTCAGCTCGTCCTTGATGCGCGCCTCCTCCTCGGCCACCCGGCCCTCGGCCGCCTTCAGCTCCTTCTGCTGCTCCTCGAGGCGCTTCTTGCCGGCGGTGGTGCGGGCGTCCCGCTCCTCCTGCGCGTCGTAGGCCATGAGGATCTTGGTCTCGAGGTCGCTCAGCTCCGCCTTGCGGGTGTCGATGGTCCTGAGGTGCCCCTGGTACTCCTCGTTGCTCTTGGCCTGGTTGAGGGCCAGCTGGGCCTTGTCGATCTCCTGCTGCTTCTGCTGGGCCTCCCCCTCCAGGCCGGTCAGCTCCCGCTTGCTCCGCTTGCTGGCGGCGCTCAGCTGCTCGAGCTCGGCCTGGGCGACCGCCACCCGCTCCCGCTGCGGGGCCGCGATCTGCGGCGCCCGCTCCAGCCTGCGGCGGGTGCGGATGAGGTCGCGGTCGACCTCGCCCAGGGCGACGATCGCGGCGATGTCTCCCCCTCCGCTCACCGGGGGACGGCCTCGAGGAAGCCCTCGAGCATGCGGCTCCGCACCGGGTGCTGCAGCTTGCGGACCGCCTTGGCCTCGATCTGCCGCACGCGCTCGCGGGTCACCTTGAAGATCCGGCCCACCTCCTCGAGGGTGTAGGTGTAGCCGTCGCCGATCCCGTAGCGGAGCTTGATGATCTCCCGCTCGCGGAAGGTGAGGGTCTCGAGCACCTTCTCCAGCTTGTCCTTGAGCATCTCGTAGGTCGCCGCGTTGACCGGCGACTCGGCGCCCTTGTCCTCGATGAAGTCGCCGAAGAAGCCGTCGTCGCTCTCGCCGATGGGCCGGTCGAGCGAGATCGGGTGCTTGCTGATCTTCATGATCCGGCGGCACTCGGCCACCGGGATCTTCAGCTCGGCCGACAGCTCCTCGATCGTGGGCTCGCGCCCCATCTTCTGGACCAGCTTCTTGGAGATGTTCCGCAGCTTCGACATGGTCTCGATCATGTGGACCGGGATGCGGATGGTCCGCGCCTGGTCCGCGATCGAGCGGGTGATCGCCTGCCGGATCCACCAGGTGGCGTAGGTCGAGAACTTGTAGCCGCGCCGGTACTCGTACTTCTCGACCGCCTTCATGAGGCCGGTGTTGCCCTCCTGGATCAGGTCCAGGAACGACAGGCCGCGGTTGCGGTACTTCTTGGCGATCGACACCACCAGGCGCAGGTTGCCGCCCGACAGGTTGCGCTTGGCCCGCTCGTAGGCCTCGAACCGCTTCTCGATGAAGAACATCCGCTTGTCGAACGTGAGCGGGTTGCCCGCCTTGGCGGCCAGCTCGGCCTTGCAGCGCCGAGCGCGGCACCCGTCGACCGGGCAGCGGGCGCGCGCCCCCCGCGAGCCGAGCGAGGACTCGTAGTCGAACTCCTCGCCGTACTTGTCCTCGAGCTCGCGCAGCTTCTCCGCCGCCCGCTTGGCCTCGGGGCCGGTCCCGCGCATCTGGCGCCGGTAGTACTTCATGTCGCGGTGGTCGGCGCGGAGCACGTCCAGCCAGGGGCGGACCAGCTTGATCTGGATCCCGCACTCCTCCAGCAGCCAGGTGGCGCGGCGGCGCCGGACCTTGATCAGGTGCAGCAGGCGCTCGCGCTCCTTGGCGGAGATCTTCTTCTCCCGGCTGCGCAGGTACATCTTGTAGGTCTCTTGAATGATCCGCTTCACCGAGCGGATCACCGGCTCGAGGCGCTTGGTCAGCTTGACCTTGGTCGCGCCCGTCTCGTCGGTGCCGGGGATCTTGAGCGTGCGGTCGAAGGCCAGCTCGTTGGCGATGACCTGCTCGAGCACGGTCACGCCCCGGCCGAGCATCTCGTGGTTCGAGATGAGCAGGTAGCGGAACCGCTTCCGGTAGACCTCGATCCGCTTGGCGAGGGTCAGCTCCTTCTCGCGGGACAGGAGCGGGATCTCGCCCATCTGGGTCAGGTACATCCGCACCGGGTCGTCGATCTTCTCGTTGGCGTCGGCGAGCTCCTCGGCAAGCTCCGCCTCGAACTCCTCGTCGTCCTCGGGGCCGAAGTCGGCGAACTCGTCCTCGAGATCCTCGGCGGTCTCGACGTCGTCGCCCTCCTCCTCGGGGAGCTCGTCCTCGGGCAGCTCGTTCGCCTTTTCGTCGAACTCCGGCTCGGCCAGATCATGCGAGCGGCGCCGCTTGGCTTCCATGAGCTTCTCCTCTAAGCGTGTGCTTGACCGTTATCGCTGCGAGTCGTCACGCGTTGGTCAGCAGGGCGAGCGGACGTCCGCCCCGGCCGACGCTGCGCGCACCTCGCTCCGCAGCTGGTTGAGTTCAGTGAGCAGCAGCCGCTTCCGCGCGGCGTCGCGCGCCTCGCGGAGCTCCCGGGTGATCTGCTTGACGCGCAGGTCCCGACCATGCCGCTCCAGCGCCTCGATCCCCTCGTGGGCATCGCGGGTGTAGTTCTTGTCCTCGTCGTAGCGCCCGATGAGCAGCTCGCACAGGCTTCGATCCTCGGGCTCCTCGAGCCGCCCCATCACCCGGGCCGGCTCCACCGACCCCTCCTGGGCCGCCGAGAAGATAGCGGCTGCGACGCGTTGCGTCGCGCCTGGCGTAAAAAGATGGGGTCCCGCGCCGCGCTCCAGGGCCGCCGAGGCGGCGGAGGGCTCCCACAGCAGGGCCTCCAGCACGTGCACCTCCTTCTCCGCCGCGGCCGGGCCCGGCGTAGGGGGCATCGACGCAGTCCCCGTGCCACTCCCGAACCCCCGGCTCGCCCGGCCCCCGGACCCTCGGCGGCGCTGCTGTCCCGCCTCGTCCGCGGCGTCGCGACCGACCTGCCGGCTGAGCTCCTCCCGGAGCACCGCCTCGGGGAGCCCGAACCGCTGGGCGACCTGTCCCAGCTCCCGGAACAGGCGGATCCGGTCGGGGATCTTGGCCAGCAGCTTGATCGCGGCCCGGACCGCGCGCTCCTGCCCGGCGGGGGAGGAGAGGCTGTAGCCGATCAGGCTGCGGTCGATGATGAAGGAGAGCAGGTCGTCCGCCTCGGCCAGGGCCCGCTCCAGGAGGGCCGGATCCTGGCGGACCGCCTCGTCCGGATCGAGCCCGTCCGGGAGCCGCGCCACCCGCACCGTCAGGCCCTGCTCCCCCACCAGGTTGGCCAGCGCCCGCAGGGTCGCCCCCGCGCCCGCCTCGTCGGCGTCGAACAGCAGGACCACCTCGTCCACGAACCGCCGGGCCAGCCGCGCCTGCTCGAGGGTGAAGGCGGTGCCGAGGGCCGCCACGAACTCGGGGTGGCCCGCCTGGTGCGGGACGACCACGTCCATGTAGCCCTCGACCACCACCAGCCGCTTGGGGCGGGCCTTCTTGGCGGCGTCGAGGCCGTACAGCAGCCTCCGCTTCTCGTACAGCCCGGGCACCTCGGGCGAGTTCATGTACTTGCGCTCGTCGTCCCCGAGGGTCCGCCCGCCGAAGGCCACCGCCTTGCCCTGCTCGTTGCGGATCGGGAACATCAGCCGGTCGCGGAAGAAGGCGTACGCCCGCCCCTGGCCGCCTTGCCCGCGCCGGAGGAGGCCCAGCTCCAGCAGCACCTCCTCGTCGAGGCGCCGCGCCTGGGCGAGGCTTTGCAGACCGTCCCACTCGGGCGGCGCGACCCCCAGCCCGAAGGCGCGGGCGGTCTCGGCGCTGATCCCGCGCTGGGCCAGGGCTGCCCGGCCACGCTCGCCGGCCGGCGTCGCCGACCACAGGACCTCGGCGTAGAACTCGGCCACGATGCTGGTGGCCCGCAGCAGCGCGCTGCGGCGCTCCTCGCGGGCCCGCTCCTGCGGGGAGGCCAGCTCGAGGGTGACGCCGGCGCGCTCGCCCAGCCGCCGCAAGGCGTCGCTGAAGCGGATCCCCTCGATCTCCTCCACGAACCGGAACACGTCGCCGCCCTTGCCGCAGCCGAAGCACTTGAACAGGCCCTTGCCCGGCAGGATGTGGAAGGATGCGCTCCGCTCCTCGTGGAACGGGCACCGCCCCCAGAAGTCGCCGGGCCCCCGCTGCTGGAGCGAGACGTACTCCGAGACCAGCGACACCATGTCGATGCGCTCTCGGATGCGCTCCTTGGTCGTGTCGGAGACTCGGCCCAAGTCCCACCCGCTGGCTGGGAACGCGGCGAAACGAGTTATATAAGCGCGGTGCGTCAACGGCGCAAGGAAGGACCTTGTCAAGTAGGCTTAAGTCCCTTATTTTCGGACTGTTGGCGACGCCTCCGCCAGGCGGCGGAAGCTCGCCAGGTCGAGCTCGTCGACCCGGCTCCCCGGGTCGAGCCCGCTGCCCGTGACCGCCTGCTCGAGCCACCCCCGCTCGGGGTGAGCCCGCCCCGCCAGCCGGGCGGCCTTGAGCAGCGTCTTGCGGCGGTAGTTGAACAGGCCCCGCACCACCTCGCTCAGGGCCTCGAAGCCCTGGTGGCGGTCGGGCCGCGGCCGGAAGCGGACCACGGCCGAGGTCACCTTGGGCCGCGGCATGAACACGTCGGGCGGGACCCGCCGCAGCAGCCGCACCTCCTCGGCCAGGGCCGCGCACAGCACCGAGACCGCGCCGTACTGCGGCTGCCCCGGCTCGGCGGCGAACCGCTCGGCCACCTCGAGCTGCACCATGACCACCATCTGGTCCAGCGGCAGCGGCTCCGCCAGGAGCAGCACCACCAGGGGGGTCGCCACGCTGTAGGGCAGGTTCGCCACGATCCGCAGCCGCCGCTGCTCCCCCAGCCGCTGCCGCACGGCGGCCAGGACCTCGGGGTTGAGCTGGTTCTTGCTGGCGAGGGCGTCCGCTTCGACCAGCGTCAGGTTGGGAGGGTCGCCGAGCAGCTCGCGGGCGAGGGCGGCGACCCGGTGGTCGAGCTCCACCCCCACCACGTGGTGGGCCTGCGCCACCAGCCGCCGGGTGAGGATCCCCGGGCCGACGCCCACCTCGAGCACCACGTCCTCGGGTCCGACCTCGCCGTCGCGGGCGATCGCGTCGACGAGGTTCTCCTCCACCAGGAAGTTCTGCCCCGCCGAGCGCCGGGGGGAGATCCCCGCCCGCTCCAGCTGGGCCCGCAGCTCGTCGCGCCTCACGGCTCGTCGAGGTCGGCGTCGTCGCCGCTGCCGAACAGGTGGACCAGCGCGTACACGATCAGGGCCAGCACCCCCACGGTGAGGAGGATCGACAGCAGCGGCGCCAGTACGAAGTGCCAGGCGGCCAGCACCGCCGCCACCCCCACCACCGCCAGACCGACCTTGGCCTTGAACGGCAGCCGCCGGGCCTGGGCCGCCTTCCCCTCCAGGGTGCCCAGCCCGGCCCCGAGTCCAGTCCGCAGGCGGTCCGCCTGGCGCAGGGCGTCGGGCCAGGGGACCGGCGGCAGCTCGGGCGCCGCCGGCTCGAGGGTGGGGTCGGAGTCCGCCGTCAGCTCTTCTTCGCTCGGCGCGGGCGCAGGCCGGCGGGTGGCGAGCTCGCGGCGGGCCTCCTCCTGCAGCTTGGCCAGCTCGGCGTCGAGGTCCATGGGGGCAGTCTAATTCAGGAGGCGCTGTTCGGCCTCTCTTCACGTGCCTGCGCGGGCGCCGCCTACCGCGGCTCCCAGCGCAGGAAGACCACGTGCCGGCGCGAGGCGGCGACCGCGCCCCCGGGCGCGGCGACCAGGTTGAACGGGTCGCGCACCGGCAGGGGCCACTCGCCCGCGCCGACGAGCGCTGGCTTGCGCACCTCGACGCGCACGACCCGATAGCGCTCGCGACCGACCTCGACCGGAACCAGCAAGCTGTCGCCGGCCAGCGCCAGCCGTCCCGCGACCTGCGGGACCACGCGCTCCGACAGGCGCCCGCCGGTCGGGCCCAGCAGTGAGAGGCGGCCTCCGCCGTAGGCCACGATCCAGTCGCTGCCCAGCGCCACGCGCTGCGCCTGCGGGCAGCGCTCCGACCACAGCAGCTCCCCGTCCGCGGCGCGCAGCGCCAGGAGCGTGTCGGGGCCGAGCACCAGCGCCGCGGGTCCGTCCTCGGCGGCCGTGACGGCGACGGGCTCGGGGAGCACCGGCGCCGGCTCGGGCTGCCGGATCCGGCCGCGGTTGAACACCGGCGGCAGGCGGGGCGCCGCGGCCCGCAGGGAGGGCGCCTCGTGGACCCACAGCACCCTGCCGGCGGCCGCGTCCAGGCAGGCGGTGACGCCGAGGTCGGTGGCGCACAGCAGCCGGCCGTGCCCGTCGAGGGACAGGGAGGCAGCCACCTCGGGGGCGACCGGGGCGTCCTCCCCGCTGCGCCCGGCTGGGCGCTCGGCCGCCAGCAGGAACACCGGCTGCTCCCACACCGGCTCGAGCACCAGCGCCTGATCGCCGCCCGGGGCGCGCCGGAAGGCGAGGAGCTGCAGCGTCGGCTCCTTGCTCGGGAAGGTGACCGCGGCGTAGACCCGGGTGGCGTCGGCGGCGCAGGCCAGCACGTGCGCGCGGCGCAGCGTGTCCAGCTGCGCGGCGCTGGCCCGCCCCCACCCCGGCGCCGGGCCCTCGCGGTCACCCACCTGGGCGCGGGTGGGGCCCGGGTCCCCGTCCCACCACAGCAGCCGCCCCGCCCCGGGGTCGAAGGCCAGCAGCGAGTGGAACCGCCCGGCGAACGAGCTGCGCCCGCGGTCGGCGCGGGCCGGCGCCAGCCAGCGCTCCAGCACCAGCGGCACGAAGGCGACCCCGCCCCACGGGACGACCGCGCTGGCGATCCCTCCCCCGCGCGGCACGCTCGCCGCGCGCGGGTCCTGCGGGAGCACGCCCTGCAGCCGGCCCTCCCGGTCGAACACCCGCAGCTCGGCGCCGTTGGCGACGCACAGGCGGTCGCCCACCCACACCGGCACGGCGGGCGAGGGGGGCGCGGGCTCGCCCTCGCCCGCGGCCTCCGGCGCCTGCTCGAAGCGCTCCAGCCCGGCGAGCACCAGCCGGCCGCCC
>JAWLGW010000307.1:0-7160 GCA_041690735.1 Planctomycetota bacterium | reverse complement strand
CCGTGGCGGTGGCCGCGTCGTCGCCGTGGTCGTCCTGCGGGGTCGGCGGCGTGGTGCCGCCGCTCGTCTGGGTGGCGGTGATCGTGTAGACGGGGGTGCTGAAGCCGTTCCAGCCCTCGACCAGCAAGGTGTAGTCACCGTCGGCCGGGGCCACGAAGCCCGCGATCAGCGAGTTGAACAGGTAGTTCTGAGTGTCCTCGTCGTCGTTCTCCTCCAGGAGCGTGCCCTGCGCGTCGTAGAGCTTGAGGACCGTGTCGTCCTGGGTGTCGGTGCGGAAGTCGTAGGTCGCGCCCGCCGTCAGGGTCACCTTGAAGGCGTCCACGTCGCCCTGGACCTCGATCTCGCCCGCCGTCGGGGTGCCGAGGGCGATCACCGTCGCGCTGGCCGCGTCGTCGCCGTGGTCGTCGGGCGTGGCGGGGGTGCCGCCGCTGCCGCCGCCCTGGGCGGTCTCCGCCAGCACCTCGTAGGTGGGGGTGCTGCTGCTGTAGCCGGTCACCTCGAGGTAGTAGGTCCCGTCGGCGGGGGCGAGGTAGCCCGCGATCAGCGAGTTGTACAGGCCGCTGGAGGTGTCCTCGTCGTCGTTCTCCTCCAGCATGTTGCCCTGGTCGTCGTACAGCCGGAGCACGGTGTCGTCCTGGGTGTTGGCCCGCAGGTCGTAGGCCGTGCCGCCCGCCAGCGTCACCTCGAACATGTCGAGGTCGCCGCCGGTCTCGATCCAGCCCGAGGTGGGGGTGCCGACCGTGATCGCGGTGGCGCTGGCGAAGTCGTCGCCGTGGTCGTCGGGCAGCGGGGCGCCGCCGCCGCCAGCGCTCAGGATGTAGTTGATCTCGAAGCTGCCGCTGGTCGCGCTGGGGTCCTTGTGGACCACCGCGAGGTAGTACTCGCCGGCGGTCTGGATCGAGTAGGACACGCGCGAGGCCGGGCCGCCGGCCGGGTCGTCGTCGTTCTCCTCCAGGACCGTGGTCCCGTTGGTGTCGATCAGCCGCAGGATCGTGTCCATGCCGCCCGCGAGGTTGCGGGTCATGAAGTCGTAGTCGACGCCGGCGCTCAGGTTGACCTTGAACCAGTCCGCGTCGCCCGCGTACTCGGTCATGCCGCCCTGGGCGTTGCCGAGGGAGAGCGCCGTCGCGCTGGCCGCGTCGTTGCCGTGGTCGTCGGTGACGCCGGGGGGCGTGGTGGTGCCGCCGCCGCTGCCGGGGGTGGTCGTGCCGCCGCCGCTGCCGGGGGTGGTCGTGCCGCCGCCGCTGCCGGGGGCGGTCGTGCCGCCGCCGGGGATCGAGCCGCCGGGGCTCCCGATCGAGCCAGGCAAGCCGCCGCCCGGCGTGGGCAAGGCCCCCGGCGTGGAGGCCCCAGGCGTGGTGCTGCCGGGCGTGGTGCTGCCCGGAGCCGTCGTCCCCGTGGGCGTGGTGCTCGAGGTGGCGGGCGCGGCCGAAGAAGCGCTCTTGTCGCTCGAGCTGTGGCCGCCGCAGCCGATCAAGCCGACCGACAAGATCGCGGCGCCCATTCCGATCCAGAGCGAGCGGTGCGTGGTTCCGAACATCGTGACTCCCCGTTGGTGCCCTGCCGCCCACCCCTGAAGGCGGCTCGCGACGCAGTGCGTAGCAGAAAGGAGACCACGCCCTGGCGCCGCCGGGCGCCACCCCGTAAAGGGCTCCTCGATAGACGGCTGTACGTCCCTGTGACAGGGCGTGACGCGGCGCCGAACGGCGGATGGCGCGCCTTCCACACTCCGGTTCCCGAATATGGGATTTCCGGCCGGGCAAACACCACGCGCCGGCCTCTCCTGGCCCCGAAGAGTCACAAGGAGTTACGCTGGCCCGGAGCGTGTGCGTCGCGCGCACTCGCCTGGGGGTGGAGCCGTTCGGCCACGGGGGCCGAGGCGGCGGCGGAGGAGCCGATGGCCCAGGCCGACGGCAGGGCCGGCGAGTGGCTGGAGGGGTGGCAGCCCCTGGCGGCGCTGTTCCTGCTGGCGACCGTCGCGCGCCTGCTCCCCCTCGCCCTGCCGTTCGGCTTCGACGCCAGCGACACCCCCGGGTACTGGGAGCCCGCCGTGGGCCTGGCCACCGGCCAGGGCTACGTGGACGCGAGCGGCGCGGCCACGGCGGAGCGCCCACCGGGCTACCCCCTGTTCCTGGCCGCCATCATCACACTGGTGGGCCCCTCCCTGCTCGCCGCCCAGGCCGCGCAGGCCCTCCTGGGCGGCGCGGCCGCCGTGGCCGCGGTCGGGATCGCCGCCCCGCTCACCGCCGACCGGCGGGTCGCGCTGGGCGCCGGGCTCCTCGCCGCCCTCGACCCGGTGGCGATCGGCCAGAGCCCGTGGCTGCTGCGGGAGGCGCTCCTGCAGGCGGCGCTGACCCTGCTGCTGCTGGCGCTGGTCCGCCTGCGCGGCCGCGCTCGCTTCGCCACCGCCGCCCTGCTGCTCGCGACCCTCACCCTGACCCACCAGCTGTATCTGCTGCTGGTCGGCTTCCTGGCCGTGAGCGAGGGGGCCGCCGCCTGGCGCCGCCGCCCCCAGCTCCGTCCCCTGCTGCGCCGCCAGGGGATCCCCTGGGGGGCGCTGGCGCTGGTGTGTGTGACGGCGCTCGCGCTGTGGGCGCGGCGCAACGAGCGGGTCCTGGGGCGGTTCTCGGTGGTGGCCACCGAGAACGCGGTGCCGGCCCGCGAGCTGTGGTTGACCAGCGCCTGCCCCAACCTGTGGCTGAGCGGAGACACGGCGACCGGGTTCCAAGAGCGCGCCTTCGCCGAGGAACGACGGCTGGTGGCGCAGGTCGGCGTGGAGGAGACCCGCCGGCTCTTCTACGCCCGCGCCTGGCGAAACTGGCGCGAGCACCCGGCGCGGTCGCTGGGGCGGCTGGCGCGGCAGAACGCCTGGTACTGGCTGGAGATCCCCGGCGCGATCCGCCTGGCCTACCACCCCCGCCTGTACCCCTTGCGGTGGGCGACCCTGCCGTTCCACTGGGTCCGGCTGGCCTGCGCCCTGGCAGGCGTCCTGTGGCTGGTGCGCTCCGACCGCTGGCGGGGCGCCGCGCCCCTGCTGGCGACCCTGGCCTTCTTCGCGCTGGCTCCCGCCCTCCTGTATCCAATCCCGCGCTACCTGGCGCCGGCGGCGCCGCTGCTGGACGTGCTCGCGGCGCTGGGGCTGGCCGCGTCCCTGAGGGCGCGGAGGGGGCCCCGGTGAGCGAGCGGCAGCAAGCGCTGTTGATCTTCCGGGCGCTCCTGCTGACCCTCCTCATGGTGGTCGCCCTGTGGACGGCGGCCAGCACGGGGCTCCCCCTGTGGCAGCGGCTCCTCAGCTTCCTGCCCGCCGCCGTGGCGATCCTGGTGGCGAGCACCCTCGAGGCGCGGGCGCAGGAGCGCGGCCCGAGTCGGGCCCTGGTCGCCTGGGCCTGGTCCGGCCCGGTGTTCGGGTTGACGGCGCTCGGCATGGTGGCGACCACCCTGCACGAGAGCCTCGAGCCGCAGCTCCTGGCGCTGCTCCTGCTCGGGACGGTGATCGCCACCGCCCGCAGCGTGATCGGCGGCACCTTCGCGAGCGCGCTCGCGGCCGGCGGCTTCGTCTACCTCGTGAGCGAGCAGCCGGGCGGCAGCCTCAGCGGCGTCATGACCCTGCACACGCTGGCGCTGGTGCTGGTGGTGGCGGGGCTGTTCACGGGCTTCCTCTCCCAGGTGGCCGATCAGGAGCGAGAGGAGCACGTCGAGCGC
Source organism: Planctomycetota bacterium (assembly GCA_041690735.1). Taxonomy (GTDB): domain Bacteria; phylum Planctomycetota; class J058; order J058; family J058; genus JAWLGW01. The sequence goes on along the minus strand of JAWLGW010000307.1, from coordinate 3,458 downwards.
ACCGCGGCCCTGCGCCAGGAGCTGGCCGACCTCGGGGAGCACCTGCGCAACGTGCTCTCGTGCGTGGGCAGCGGCGTGCTGGTCGTGGACGAGGGCCAGCGGATCACCACCTACAACCGGGCCGCGGAGCGGATCCTGGGCGTCCCCGAGCACGGGGCGCTGGGGCGAGCCCTGGCGAACGTGCCCGCGCTGGCGCCGCTGCTCCCCCTGGTCGAGGGGAGGCCCGCCGCCGACCCGCCCGCCGACCCGCCCGCCGACCCGCCCGCCCCCGCGCAGCCGGTGGCGACGGAGCCGGAGGCGCGCCGCGACCTCGCCTACCGGCACCCCGACGGCGGCGAGCGCCGGATCGGCTACGCCCGCACCCCGCTCGAAGACCTCGCCGGTCGACGCCTCGGCACCATCCTGGTGTTCCAGGACGTCACGCTGATCCGGGACTACGAGGAGCGCCTGCTGCGCCAGGAGCAGCTGGCGGCGCTGGGGCGCCTGGTGTCGGGGATCGCCCACGAGTTCGGCAACCAGCTGGGCGGGGCCAAGGGGCTGGTCGACCTCGCCTGCACCGACCCCGGCGAGGACGCGCGCGACACCCTGCAGGTGGTGCGCGAGACCCTGGAGCGGACCCTCGCCACCGTGGACCACCTGCTCCGTTTCGCCCGGGGGACCCCCCTCGCGCCCCAGCCGGGCGTCGACCTGCGGGTCACGGTCGAGCGCGCGCTGCACCTCCTCAAGGCGGACGTGGAGCGGCACGACGTCACGGTCGAGCGGCGCTTCGAGGAGGCGCCCCCGCTCCGCGCGGACCCGGTCCAGCTCGAGCAGGTGTTCCTCAACCTCCTCATCAACAGCCTCCACGCGGTAGCCGACCGCGACGAGCGACGCCTCCGGGTGAGCGTGTCCCCCCAAGCCGAAGGTGTGACGGTGGCCTTCGAGGACTCGGGCCCCGGCGTCCCCCTCGAGGCGCGCCAGCGGATCTTCGAGCCCTTCTTTACGACCAAGGGCTCCCTCGGCGGCAGCAAGGTCCCGGGGACGGGGCTGGGCCTCTCGGTGGCCCTGGGCGTGGTGGAGGGCCACGGCGGCACCCTCACCGTCGACGTAAGTCCTGATCTGAAAGGCGCCCGGTTCACGGTCCTGCTGCCGTCAACGAACGGAGAGGGGCCGCCTGAGGCGTAACCCCTGCAGCGGCCGCTGATTCAGCGCCCGCGCAGCCGACCGTCAACGCGCGTTGAGCCCTCGCCCCCTCAACGTTGGTTGACCCTGCAGCCCGTCTGCGAGCTCTCCCTCCTTGCTCTGCAGCGTGTTACGCGCGCCACGGTCCGTGGCACCGCCCGTGCTCAGGAGCAGGGCGCAGAAGGCGAAGGAGAGAGCCATGAACAACGCGACGCGGATCAGCATGACGGGGGTGGTGGCGAGCACGGGCGGGTCGATCCTCACCGCGGCGGTGGTGCTCCTCAGCAGCAGCCTGGCGCTGGCCAACCCGCCCGCCACCCAGACCGCCGGCGCCCCCTACGGCGGCCCGACCCAGCTGCCCAACTCGGGCCTCGACCTGCCCATGACCCCCGTCTTCTTCGGCGACGAGCTGCCCAGCGACGCCGAGGACGCCCCCGAGCCCCAGAACGACGACGAGAACGAGCAGGCGGGCGAGGACCCGCGCGACGTGCCCCCGCCGGTATTCTTCGGCGAGGAGATCGACAGCTCGCGGGACAGCCTGGTGTTCGTGGTCGACCTCTCGGGCAGCATGTCGATCATGGCCTCGGGCTCGTTCGAGGACGAGAACGGCAACATCACCACCGGCAACCGCCTCGACCGCGCCAAGGCCGAGCTGAAGAAGTCGATCCAGGGCCTGCCCGACAACTTCCTGTTCAACATCGTCGTCTACGACGAGTGCGTGTTCAGCTGCTGGAACGAGAAGCAGGAGGCGACCGCGCCCAACAAGTCGAACGCCTTCGCCTGGATCGACGCCCTGCGCCCCGACGGCTGGACCAACACCGGCCTGGCGGTCCAGAGCGCCCTCACCGACAAGGAGATCAGCTCGATCGTGCTCCTCTCGGACGGCGCCCCCAACTTCCTCGACTGCGCCATGAACTACGTGGGCAGCTTCGAGGATCACGCCAACCTGATCCGCACCGCCAACACCCAGGGCGCCGTGGTCGACACCTTCGGGATCGGCGTGTCGGGCGACGCCGCGGCCCGCACCTTCATGCAGCGCGTCGCCGCGGACAACGGCGGCACCTACACCGAGATCGACTGATCTCACTTCTGTTCTTCTTCGACCTTCTGCGTAATCTGGGGCGGCCTCGGCCGCCCCAGATTGTTTCCGGAGGCCAGCGTGCCCGCGGGCACGAGAGAAGAGAGCGATCCTGAATGCCCAAGCTCCACCTGATCGACGCCACCTACGAGCTGTTCCGCATGTACACGGCGCTGCCGGCGCGGCGAGCGCCGGACGGTCGCGAGGTGGCCGCGGTGTACGGGCTGTGCTCGACGGTGCTCAAGCTGCTGCGCCAGCCCGAGGTGACCCACGTGGGCTGCGCCACCGACCACACGATCGAGTCCTTCCGCAACGCCCTGTTCGGCGGCTACAAGACGGGCGACGGCCTCCCGGCGGACCTGTGGACCCAGTTCCCGCTGGCCGAGGAGGCGCTGCGGGCGCTGGGGCTGGTGGTGTGGCCCATGGTGGAGGTCGAGGCGGACGACGCCCTGGCCGCCGCCGCCGCCCGCTGGCGGGGCGAGTTCGAGCAGGTGGTGATCTGCTCCCCCGACAAGGACCTCGCCCAGTGCGTGGTCGGCGAGCAGGTGGTCCTGCTCGACCGGCGGCGCGAGAAGGTCTACGACGAGGCGGCGGTGATCGAGAAGTGGGGGGTCCCGCCGCGAGCGATCCCCGACTACCTGGCGCTGGTGGGGGACGCCGCCGACGGGATCCCGGGGATCGCCGGGTGGGGGGCCAAGTCGAGCGCGCGGCTCCTCGAGGCCTACGGCGCCCTGGAGGCGATCCCCAGCGACGCGAGCCAGTGGCGAGTCAAGGTGCGCGGCGCGGCGCGGCTGGCCGCCACCCTGGCGGAGCAGCGGGAGGCGGCGCTCCTGTACAAGCGGCTGGCGACCCTGCGCACCGACGTCCCCCTGCGTGAGAGCGCCGCCGACCTCGAGTGGCGGGGGGTCCCGCGGGCGGCGTTCGGCGCCCTGTGCGCGGAGCTGGGGTTCGAGGGGCTCGAGGGGCGGGTCCACCGCTGGCGCGCGTAGCGTCCGGGACCGAATCCAGCAGTCCTCGTCGGCGATCTCCTGACCGGGCTCGAGACGTCGCGCTCGCGCTCGTGGTCGTGGTCGGGCTCGTGGTCGGGCGCGTGGTCGACCACGACCACGACCACGAGCGCGAGTGACCAGGCCAGTTCGCGGCGAGGAACGACGAGAACGCTGGAGTCGTTTAGGGACGTGCGCACACCCCTCCACCTATCTGGCGAGCACCGCCACCA
>JAWLGW010000306.1:0-7167 GCA_041690735.1 Planctomycetota bacterium | reverse complement strand
CCGCTCCAAGGGTCGCCCACGCGCCCACGCGGACGCCGGGGATCGCCTTGCAGCCGACCCCCAGCAGAGCGCCCTCGCCAACGACCACGGCCCCCGCCAGGTGCACCCCAGGCGCCAGGTGGGCGAACGCTCCGACCTGGCAGTCGTGGTCTACGCAGGCCCCCGTGTTCACGATCGTGTGGACGCCGAGCGCCGCGTCCGGCTGGACGACGGCGCCCGCGAACACGACGCTCCCGGGGCCCACGGCGACCGAACCATGCACCCAGGCCCGCGGGTGTATGAGGGTGGCCCACTCGAGCCCCAGGCGCTCTGCCAGCGCTCGGCGCGTCCGGTTGTCCCCGACCGCCAGCACCGCCGGCCCCGTCGCGTCCTCGGAGGGGCCACGGACCGGCACCCCCAAGACGCTCTCCCCCCAGGCGGCGGGATCGTCGTCGTACACTCCGGTCACCTCGAAGCCAGCAGCGAGGCACGTGGCGATCACGACCTTGGCGTGCCCCCCTGCGCCGACGACCTGGATCTTCACGGCTCCTCCGCGCCTCGATTGTAGCGGCAGGAGGCCCAGGCCTCGCTTACGGACAGAGCCTGGTCGCTTGCAGGAGGTGCCCTTAGCATGTGCGCCTCGACGAGCCCCATCGGGCGACGGAGCGGCATGGCGAAGGGCAAGCGTCGCAAGCGCAAGCAGAAGAAGGCGCCAGGGGGCGCCGGGAGCGGAGCCGCGGGCGCGGCGCGGCTGCCCCCGGGCAGCGGAGGAACGGGCGCGCCGAAGAGGGCTGAAGGCGGCGCGGCGAGCGAAGCGGCCTCCTGGCGAGCCTTCGTCTTCCGCCGCTGGCAGGTCGCGGTCGCGGCGCTGCTGCTGGCGCTGTCTGCTGGGCTCCCCTACCTGCGCTCCCTCGACGGCGGCTTCTTCTACGACGACTGGCACTTCGTGGTCGCCGGCACCAGCGACGAAGGCCCCCGGGTCAAGCCGCTCGTGAACGATCCCTCCCAGGCAATCCGCAAGGGGCTGCGAGGCGTCACCTTCCTCACCTACGCGCTCGACCACCAGCGGGGCGGCGGCGGGGACGTCGTCGACCCGCGGCCGTTCCACGTCACCAACCTCGCGATCCACGTGCTGTCGGTGCTGGCGGTGTGGGGGGCGTGGTACCAGGCCTGCCGGCGGCTGAAGGTGCCGGCCTTGCTGCCGGCGACGCTCGCCGCTGCCCTGTTCGGGCTCCACCCGCTGTGCACGGAGGCGGTCAACTACCCCTCCGCTCGCGGCTCGCCGCTCGTCCTGCTCCTCTCGTACGGGGTGGCGAACCTCGTCCTGCTGGGCTGCTCCTCTCGTTCTCGACCTGTTCGATACGGCGCCTGGGGCGCGGCGGTGCCGGTGTGGGTGGTCTCGATCTTCTCCAAGGAGATCGGCGTCGCCATGCCGATCGGCCTCACGGTGGGGGTGCTGTACGCCACCGAGCGAGACTGGATCGTGGCCAGGCTGAGGAAGGTCTCGTTGACTCAGCAGATCGGCTGGGTGGGTGGGGCCACCGGCGCTGCGCTGTTGGTGGCGATCTATCTCTTGCATCCCGGTCTGGAGGGGTTGCGGCCAGAGCCGCTCAGCATCATCTCGAGGGCCGTGACCGCCAAGTGGGCGAAGAGCGGCACGATCACCGACGAGGTGTACGGCCTGGGCGGCCCCTACACCTACACCGGCTGGAACTTCGTGTGGACCGAGGTGCGCTGCTTCTGGCAGTGGCTGAGCCTGGTCGTGTTCCCCTTCGGCCGACAGAACGTCGACCACGCGATCGCCTGGAACGACGGCCTGTTCAGTCCCGCTTACACCCCCTTCGCCCTGCTGGGCTACCTGGCCCTGTGGGTCGCCGCCCTGGTGGGGCCGCTCGTCGCAGCCCGCCCGCTGCACCGCCTGGCGCTCCTCGGGGTATGGATCGCCCTGATCGGGATCCTGCCGAACTTCATTACCCCCGACCTGCAGCCCATGCTGGAGTATCGGTGGATCACCTCGCTCTCCGGCGTCACCCTCACCGGGGCCGCAGCGCTGCTGCTGCTCACCGAGTGGCTGGCCGCGCGCAGAGGGAGCGCGGGCCTCAAGCTCGGCCTGGGCCTCCAGGCCGCCGTGGTGCTCGCGCTCCTGGGCGGAACGGTGGCGCGGAACGGGGACTGGGTCGACGAGACCAAGCCCTGGCACGACTCGGTGCAGAAGGACCCGACCCGGCTGCGGGCCTGGAACGAGCTCGCCATGGCCTACTACCACACCCGCTCCCGCGACCCCAAGCGGGTGGACAAGGCGATCGAGTATCTGGAGCGGGCCTTGGAGCTCAACCCCAACTACGTCCGCGGGCTGAGCAACCTGGGCGCGGTGTACGCCGACGCCGGGCGGGACGAGGACGCGGTGCGGGTGCTGGAGCGCATGGTCGAGTCGCCCGAGGCGATCGACAAGGGGGTGATCCAGCTCGGCCTGTTGTACGAGAAGCTCGGCCGGCCCGAGGACGCGCTGAAGCTGTGGGTTCGGGCCAGCACGCAGCTCAAGGGTCCGCTGCGGCTGTTCGCGTCCGCGGCGCGGGTCCGCCTGCACGTGCAGCAGCAGCAGTTCGAGGAGGCGGTCGCGGCGGCGGAGGCGTTCTTCGAGATCACCGGCGGGCGAGCGGCGGAGAACACGGCCGAGGTCCGGATCCTGCACGCCACCGCCCTGTTCCACCTCAAGCGGCTGCAGGAGGCGGTTGACGCCGCGCAGGCCGCGGCCGCCGCCGCGGCCGGCGATCCCATGCGCCAGCTGCGCGCCGTGGTCGTCGGGGCCGACGCCCTGCGAGCCCTTGGCAAGCTGGACGAGGCCGCCGCCAGCTACGCCGACGGGGTCGCCTTGCTCACCGGTCCGGTCCAGAATCCGGGGCTGCTGACGGCGGTGGGCGACTCGCTGCTCAAGGTGCATATGCAGCGCAAGGACTCGAGCGCGTTGAAGGCGGCCTACGAGAAGGTGACCGCCGCGCTCCCCGCGGGGAAGCCGCGGGACGACTTCGAGAAGACGCACCAGTGGATGCTCAAGGTCCAGTACGGCAAATAGCTGGGCGGGCCGCAGCCATCACCGAGGCGGTGAAGTGCGGCGAAGCAGCGCCAAGCTGACGGCGAGCAGGGCCAGGGGGACCAGCCACTCGATCACCGGAGCGGCCTGCTGCAGGCGGTACAGGACCTCCACGTTTGGGTGGTGCGCTCGCGGTGTGCCGAGCCGGTTCCCTTCGGCGCCGTACAGGGAGGCGATCGGGTCGGAGACCTCGGCCGGGTGACCGGCCGCCCGGTAGGCCTCAGCGACCTCCTCGAGGTGCCCCTCGGCGTGGGTGAGGCCGAACGGGAGCACCACGCCGAAGTCGGGGTCGAGCAGCAGCTCGCGCCCCTCGGGGAGCGCCACCGTCGCCACCACGTGACCGCCCAGGCCGACCATGCGCACGTCCTCTCCCTGCTGGTGGAGCGCGTCAGCCACGGCCACCGCCGCCTGCGAGCACAGGCCGACCCCCCGCGCGATCGCCTGGCGGTGGTCGAACTGCTCGTAGTACGTGAACGTGCTGGGCCCGGCGACGCCCAGCCGAGCGATCAGCGGGTCGAGGTGCGCCAGGAGCCGGAGCAGCCACCCGTCGCGCCATCGGGGCCGGAGCGCCGTGTCCACGGGACCGTTCGGATCGGGCCAGTAGTGCACCAGCCCGCCGGCGACGGCCTCCGTCACGGCTCGCGCCCGCGCCTCGGGCGTGGCCAGGCTCGGCGCGGCGGCGATCCGCGCCAGCGCCTCCTCGGCGGGGAGCATGACGTAATCCTGCGCCGAGGGGACGTCGGCGTGGGGGTGGCGCAGCGGCGAGGTCCCCAGGCGGGCCAGGTCGAGCGCCAGCAGGGGCGCGGCGACGATCGCCAGGGCGGCGGCGAGCGCGCGCGCGCGGTTCACCCGGCCTCCCCTCTGCGAGCGCGCCGCCACTGCTGGAGCATCAGAACCGCCCACAGGGGGTACTGCCAGTTGCGGCGCCCCGAGAGGTGCTGCGTCCAGCGTCGCCGGATCGGGCCGGGGTCGAGCAGCCCGTCAGCGCCGAGGGCCTCCTCGGAGAGCAGGTCCTCGGCCCAGTCGCGCAGCGGACCCCGCAACCAGGCGTCGATCGGGATCCCGAAGCCCGTCTTGGGGCGATCGACCAGGCGACGCGGCACGTGCCGGTACAGGACCTGCCGCAGGAGCCACTTGCGCTCGCCGTCCCGGAACTTGAGCTCGGCGGGCAGGCGCCAGGCGAGCTCCACCACCTCGTGGTCGAGGAGCGGCACCCGGGCCTCCAGGCTGACGCCCATGCTGGCCCGGTCGACCTTGGTCAGGATGTCCTCGGGCAGGTAGGTGATCAGGTCGAGGAACGCCATGCGCTCGAGGGGGTGAGGGACGACCGCCCTCAGGGACGGGTCGTCGAGCGGCGTCGGCGGCTCTGCCGCGCCGGGGACCAGGGCCGCCGGGTCGTCCCACTGCGAGACCAGCCGCAGGTAGAAGGCGTCGAGGTCGGCGGCGGTGAGCACCTTGGCGAGCTTGTGGAGGCGGTCCCCCGTCACCCCTCGCCGCCGCAGGGGGCTGGCGAGGTCGAGCAGCGCGTCCCACCGCTCGGGCGGCACCGCCCGCAGGGCCCGGCCGGCGCCTGCCCGGGCCAGGCGCGGCAGGCGCGCGATCGTGCGCCGGAAGCGGTCGCCCAGGTAGTAGCGGTTGTAACCCAGGAACAGCTCGTCGCCGCCGTCGCCCGACAGGGCCACGGTCACATGCCGTCGCGTGAGCTCGCTCACCAGGAAGGTCGGCACCTGCGAGGCGTCGCCGAAGGGCTCGTCGTACAGCTCGGCCAGCCGAGGGATCACCTCCAGGGCGTGGGAGGGCTCCACGATCAGGTCGGTGTGCTCGGTGCCGAGGTGCGCGGCCACCTCGCGCGCGTAGCGCGACTCGTCGTACAGCGGGTCGGGCGAGCCGATCGAGAAGGTGCGGACCGGCCGCGACGACTCCGCTTGCATGAGCGCCGCCACCACGCTCGAGTCGTACCCGCCCGAGAGGAAGGCGCCCAGCGGCACGTCCGAGACCATGTGGCGGCGGATCGAGTCGCGCAGGGCCGCCTCCAGCCGATCGGTGGCGGCGGCAGGGTCGGCCAACGCCGGGTCGGGGGGCGCTGCCCGGAGGCGGCGGACGACCTCCCGCAGCTCCCAATAAGCCCGCTCCTCCACCCGCCCCTGCTCGTCGACGGTCAGCACGTGCCCCGGCAACAGCTTGTGGAGCCCCGCCACCAGGCATAGCTCCCGCGGCACGTAGCCGAACCGCAGGTAGGCGGCAAGCGCCTGCCGGTCGACCTCGCCCCGCCACTCGGGATGCGCGTGGAGCGCCTTGAGCTCCGATCCGAACACCACCGCCTGCCCCAGGCGTCCCCAGTACAGCGGCTTGATCCCGATCCGGTCGCGAGCCAGCGTCAGCCGCCGCGCGTCCCGGTCCCACAGGGCGAAGGCGAACATGCCCCGCAGCCGCGGCAGGGTCGCCTCGGCACCCCAGGCGGCGCAGGCCTCCAGGAGGACCCGAGTGTCCGAGCCGCCCTCCACCTGCCGTCCCTCGGCCTCCAGCTCCGCCCGCAGGTCGGCGAAGTTGTACAGCTCGCCGTTGTAGGCCAGCACCAGCCGCCCGCAGGACGAGATCATGGGCTGGTGGCCCGCCGGCGACAGGTCGACGATCGCCAGCCGCCGGTGCCCCAGCGCGACGCCCGCCGCCGCGTCCACCCAGGCGCCGCCATCGTCGGGACCCCGGTGGCGGAGCCGGTCGGCCATGGCGGTGGCGAGCACGCGCAGCGACTCCTCGTCGCGCGTGTTGTTGGGGTCGAGCAGCCCGGCGATCCCGCACATGCGCTCGTTGTACTCGGTCGGTGGCCGTCAGCGAGGCCGAAGGGCCAGCTCCTCGTACAGCGCCGCGAACCGCTCCACCGCTCGTCCCAGGGGGAACTCGCGCACGATCCGCTCCCGGGCCGCCGCCTGCCGCGCCTCCGCCGCGGCCGAAGGCTCCCTAAGCAAGGCCAGGAGCGCCTCGCCGAGGGCGGCGGGCTCCCGGGCCGGCGCCACCCGACCCGTCTCCCCCACCAGGGCAGCGGAGTCGCCCACATCCGTCACCACGCACGGCACCCCACACGCCATGGCCTCGGCGATCACGTTCGGGAAGCCCTCCCCGAACGCGGACGACTGACAGGCGACGTCCGCCCCAGCCAGGACCCGCGGCAGGTCCTCCCGGTCCCCGAGCACCCGGACCCGCGCCGGGTCGATCTCCTCGGCGATCAGCCAGTGCAGCCCCGGCTCCTCGGGCGACAGCCCTTGCCCCGTCAGCACCAGGCGCGCCCGAGGCTCCGCCGCGAACACCCGCGCTGCGGCTCGCAGGAGCGTCCGGTGGTCCTTCATGGGGTCGAACCTGCCGGTGTGCGAGATCACCAGGGCGTCTTGGGGGAAGCCGGCTTCGGCCCTCAGCCATGCGGCTGCCGCCCTGTTCGGCTGGAACCGCTGGGTGTCGACCCCGTTCGGGAACACCTCCCACCGGGCCGGCCGGTAGCCCACCCGGGCGTGCGCCTCTTTCCCGGCGACCGAGTTGGCCACCACGCAGTCGGGCGCCCAGGCCGACAGCCGGGCGAGCAGTCGCAGGGTGGCCCGCGACGTCCGTCCATACTGGCTCATGTCCATGTCGGAGCAGCGCACGTTCCACACCACCGCCGGCCGACTCGCCGCGCGGGGGAGGGCTAGCCGGGTCGCGAGCGTCCCGGCCAGGTCCGCGTGGTACAGCCAGGTGCTGACGACGTCGGGGCGCTCTCGCCGCAGCAGCCGCACTAGGCGAAGCAGGCCGGGGGGACCCGGTCGCCCTCGCCGCATCCCGAGGTCGAACACCGGAACTCCGGCGGCCTCGACCGTCGGGCGGAGCGCGCCTCCAGGAAGGAGCGTAGCCACCGAGGGCGCGAACCTGGGATCGAGCCCGTGCAGGAGGCGGGCGAGCATGCCCTCGGCGCCGCCACGGTTGAGGCTGGTGGCGACGTGGAGCACACGGATCGGGTGGCTCCTCGCTCCGTGGGCGGTCACCGACTTCGCTGGACCTCGAACAACCAGGAGGACCCCGTGACGTACAAGCCCGAGCGTGCCAGGGCGTGGCGGACGACGTCCTTGAGC
>JAWLGW010000305.1:0-7171 GCA_041690735.1 Planctomycetota bacterium | reverse complement strand
CCCGGGCCCAGGCCCGCTTCTACCTGGAGAGCCGCGGCCAGGACCTCGCCGAGTACGAGCGGGCGCACGCGCGCCTGGAGGCCGGGTTCGCGGCCGCGGGCCGGGCGCTGCCGCGCGACCAGCGCCGGGTGCGCGTAGACCGCGACGACCTGGACCGCTTCTTGTTCTCACCCGACGACGTGGTGGTCGTGGTGGGCCAGGACGGGCTGGTGCCCAACGTCGCCAAGTACGTGGACCGTCAGCTGGTGATCGGCGTCAACCCCGACCCCGAGCGGTATGACGGGGTGCTGTGCGCTCACGCGCCGGAGCGCCTGCCCGCCCTGCTGCGGTTCGCCGAGCAGGGCCAGGGGCCGTTCCGCGTGCAAGAGCGGGTCATGGCCATGGCGGAGCGCGAGGACGGGCAGCGGCTGCTGGCGCTCAACGAGCTGTACGTGGGGCACCGCACCCACCAGTCGTCGAAGTACGTGATCCGAGCGGGCGGCCGGGAGGAGCGCCACAGCTCCTCGGGGGCGATCTGCGCCACCGGCACCGGCTGCACCGGCTGGGCGAGGTCGATCGCCACTCAACGGCGGATCGAGGCCCCCCTCCCGGCGCCCGAGGAGCCGCGCCTGGCGTTCTTCGTGCGCGAGCCGTTCCCGTCGGTGTGGACCCAGACGGAGCTCGACTTCGGCTTGCTGGGGGCGGACGACCGCCTCGAGCTCGACTCGCTCATGGGGGAGGACGGCGTGATCTTCGCCGACGGGATCGAGCAGGACCGGGTGGAGTTCCTCGACGGCCACCGCGTCTCGATCGGCGTGGCGCCCGGGCGCCTGCGTCTGGTGGTCGAGACGTCCGGCCCCTAGCCGGGCCTAGCGCCAATGCCGCTCACCGCTGCCGCCCGCCCTGCGGCGGCCGGGAGGCGGGTAGAATTCGGCCCTCGTGGACTTCGATCTCGATCTGCTGATCCCGGTCGCCTGGTGCAGCCTCCTGGCGGTGGTCGTCGCGGACGTCCTGGGGCGGCGCCGCGCGGGGGAGTCGCCGCCGCCGCCACCCCCTCCTCCTCGGGCCGTGTGGACGCTGGCGGCGATCGCGCTGCTGCTGGCGGCGGCGCGGGTCCCGTTCGCGGTCCACCGGGCGTACCGCAGCGTCGATGAGGCGCAGTACGCCGCCAGCGCGGCCTTCTGCCGCGACACGGGCGCGAGCCTGTTCGAGACCGGGCGAAACCTGGGCGGACATCAGTTCCTGTACCTCCTGTCCAGCTGGGGGGACCCCTTCACGCTCACCGACGTCGCCGGCTGCCTGGCGATCGGCGTGACGAGCTTCCTGCTGGGCCTGACCGTGCTGCGGAGCGGGGGGGGCTTTGGGCCCGCGGTCGTGACGCTCCCGATGTACGCCCTCGGGCTGGTGCGCTTCGAAGGCCTGAGCACGAACAAGGAGATGTTCGTCAACGTCTTCCTCGCCGCCTACCTGCTCGTCCGCATGACTCGCCCCCCTTCGCTCGGGCGGCAGGTGCTGGGCGGAGCGTGCCTGGGCCTGGCGGTGGTGATGAAGGAGCAGGCGGCGCCCTTCGTCTTGCTCGAGGCCTTCCTCGCGCTGCGAGACATCGCGGCCTCGCCGGGCGCCGGCTGGCGCTCGAGGGTCGCCGGCTACCTGCGGCTGGTGGTCCCCGCCGCCCTGGGGTTCTGGGTCCCCGCCGGGCTCTTCTTGGGTGCGTACGCCTACCACGGCTCGCTGGGCCCTTACCTCGACTTCGTGCTGCAGTTCGGGCGCTCTGGATCGACCCAGGAGGAGGACCTCCTGTACATGCTCGGCGGCGGCCCGCCCTTGCTCCCGGTGACCGACCCAGGCCCCCGCCTGCTCACGGACATGGGCGACCTGTTGCCCGCGTGGGCGAGCCCGGTCGGTCTGCTCGGGCTGGCGGGCGCCTTCACCCTGCTGGTGCAGCCGTCCCGTCTGGTACGGGAACGCCAGCGCGCTGCCACCAGCTTCACCGTGGCCGCGCTGATCGGGTTGCTCTGCGTGTGGATCGGTCACCGCCGCTTCCCGCACTACTTCCAGCTCGCCTTCGTGGGCTTGGCCCCGCTGGCCGCCGCGCAGGTGTTCGAGAGCGCCCGCGCGCTGCGGCAGCGGGCGCGTCGGCTGACGGCCGCGGCGCTCCTCGGGCTCGCCCTGGTGAACGGCGCAGTGGAGCTGTGGCTCATTACGCGGCCGCCGGTCTCCTGGCAGGTCCAGGGCGGGAACCCCATGGCGGAGGCGGACAACGTCATGCAGTGGGCGGGGGAGGCGATCCAGCGGCACACCTCACCGGACGACCTGATCTTCGTGTGGGGCTGGCGCCCGGAGGTGTTCTTCGCCGCCGACCGGCGTCCGGCGAGCCGCTACGTGGGCGGCCTGACCTGCCGCCTCGACCAGGCGCTGGCGGACCTCGAGCGGCGACCGCCGGCCGTCGTCGTGCTGCCGACCTGGCAGGGGATCACCTTCGGCTTCGAGCGGGACCCTTACGACCTGGCGCACCACCCGCGCCTGCGGAGCTGGCTGGAGGAGCGGGGCTACGCGTTCGCGCCGGTCAACGTCCGCGGCTATCTGTTCCTGGTCCGCCCCACGCCTCCGGACCGGCCTCGCTGATCCGAGCGCTCCCCGGGCGCTCCTCGATCTGCACGGGGACGAAGGTCGCGCGGTCCGAGGGGGCCAAGAACAGGCCGCGCCGCTGCATGCGGGGCCGCGCGCCGCGCCGCGGCGCGAAGCACACCCGCCGCAGGATCGTCGCCAGCACCACCCGCATCTCGAGCAGCGCGAAGTTCATGCCCAGGCAGCGGCGGACGCCCCCGCCGAAGGGGATCCAGCTGTAGGGGTCGGGGCGCTGGCGCAAGAAGCGCTCGGGGCGGAAGGCGAGGGGGTCGGGGAACACCTCGGGCCGCAGGTGGACCAGCAGCATGCAGGGGGCCAGCGTCACGCCGGCGGGGTAGGTGACGCCGCCAGCGGTGAAGGGGGCCGCGAGGCGCCGCACGCAGAAGTCGACCAGCGGGCGCAGACGCAGCGACTCCTTGATCGCCGCGTCGAGGGAGGTCAGCTGGCGCGCGTGCTCCGACGTCAGCGCCGCGTCCCCCACCACTTGGCGCAGCTCCTCCTGGACGCGGCGGAGCTCCTCGGGCGCGTCCAGGAGCTCGCCGAGGGCCCAGGCGAGCGCGATCGCCGTCGTGTCGTGGCCTGCCAGCAGCATGGTGTACAGGTGGTCGCGCAGCTCCCGATCGGCGAGCGGCGCCCCGTCGGGGCGGCGCACCCGCAGCAGCGTCGAGAGGACGTCGTTCCCTGCGCCGTCCGCGGCCCGGCGGGAGGCGATGACGTCGAGCAGCGCCGCGTCGATCTGGGCGTGGAGCCGCGCGATCTCGCCGACCCGACCGACCCGGCCCAGCCAGCGCGGCAAGGCTGGAGCGCAGAAGGCGAGCGGGTGAGAGAGGAGGTGGGTCGCGCGGCGGACGAGGGCGGCGAGGCGCTCGCGCGCCTCGCCGCTCACGCCGAACACGACCCGCAGGATGACCTGCAGCGTGATCTCGCGGCAGGCGTCCTCCAGCGGGACCGGGCGTCCCTCTCGCCAGCGGTCGATCTCGACGTCACACAGGTCGCGCATGAGCGAGGCATGGGCCGCGAGATGCTCCCCGTGCAGCGGTGGGATCAAGGCGCGCCGCTGGCGCGCGTGCGCCTCGCCGTCCAGGAGCAGGACCGAGCTCGGGCCCAGGGTCTCGACCGCGAAGGCGTTGGCCTCCCCCGTCCGCAGCACCTCGGGGTCGCCCAGGAACACGTCGCGGATCGCCGCGGGGTCGCCCAGGAACACGAAGGTCCCCAGACCGGCGAGCCGGGCGGTGAAGCTGGCGCCGTAGCGGGACCGTGCCCGGGCGAAGAAGCTCTCCGGGCGCAGCGCGTAGTCGAGGAGCGTCGCCAGCGCGGGGCCGCGGGGTCCGGGCGGGAGCACGGCCTCAGCGGATCCAGTACTCGCGCTGCTCCACGCGCACGCCGTCGGGCTCCGCGGTCGCGTCGCGCCACAGGGCGAGGCAGCAGCCGTAGTCGTGCTTGCGGCGCAGGGAGGGCCAGAAGCGCATGAGGCCGGCGCGGACCTGCTCGCACCGATCTGCGGGGAGGTCGTTCTGCAGGGGCGTCGCGGAGTACACGAAGCGCGCGGGCTCGCGGGGCAGGAGGATCGCCATCGACCACGCCTCTCGCCGCGCAGTCTACGTCAGGGACCCCGCCGTCCTCCACACGGCCAGCGCGGGCAGGGGGGGAAGCCCTCTGCCCGCGCTCGGGTAGCGTGCTCCTGGTGGAGGTCCGGCTACGGCCGCGGCGAGCGGCGGCGATCCTCGCGCTGACGGAGCTCGTGCTCGCGCCGGCGGTGGCCCGCTGGCGAGGCGACGGCCGCGCCCAGGCCCCCCGAGCACAGGCCCAGGAACATGGCCGCCACGCCCAGGAAGGTGGCGCCGCTCAGGGCGGTGGCGCCCTTCTCCGCCGTCTGGGCGACGGTCTGCTTCAGCTCCTGGCCCTGCTGCTCCCAGCGCGCCAGCTGCTGCTCGATCTGGGCCTGGTCGACGCCGGCCCGGGTCGACAGCTCCTCGATCAGGCGCTGCCGGTCCTGCTCGGTGGCATCGCCGCTGATCACGGCCAGGACGCTCTGGCGCAGCTGCGGGTCGTTGCGCGCCTCGGCGACCAGGTCCTCGAGCTCGCGGGAGACGCCGCTCGGTAGCTCGGCCTGCTGGGCCGCCGCGCCCAGCGCCGGGGCGGCCGCGCCGGCCACGTCGCCCAGCATGGAGGCGGTGCCCGACAGGGCATTGCTGACGCCCATGATGAGGACGAACAGGCCGAACAAGGTGGCGACGCTCCAGGTCACCACGCCGTGCAGGGCCCGGTCGAGCCGGCGCGGCGTGCCGGTGAGGCGTCCGGTCACCCACCCGCCGCAGAACAGGCTGACGATCGCGGTGCCGAGGACCCACAGCGCGGCGCCCCAGCCGAAGCCGGTCGCCTGCTGGGCCATGGGCTCCCAGGCGGCGAGGCCGATGGCCACCCCCAGCAGGTTCAACCAGATCGCGAGGACCGCGGCGACCGTGGCGCCGGCGAAGATCGCGCCCCAGGAGGCGCGGGTCAGGAGGGAAGGAGACGTGATCAGCTCGGCCTCGGCCAGCACGTCGGCGGGCGCGGTGCGCGTCTGCACGCGGGGATCTTGAGTCGTGACGGCCATGGTGGCTCCTTTGCTCTTCGAGGAGCCAGGCACGAACGCCGTGCCAGGGCGACGGAGCGCTCACAAAGCTCGGCCCCGGCCGCCGCTCACGCAGGCGCACCCGGCCGCGTGCGACGGCGCCGTCTCGACGCGAGCGACAGAGCCGGGGCGACGGAGGAAGGCTCGTGCGTCAGGTCCGTCTCGCGGCGGCCGCCTTCTTCTTCACTCGGACGGTCAGGTCGTCCGTCGCCTGGCGGCTGGTCGCCAGGGAGACGTCGTCGTAGCCGAGGCCCTTGAGGGCGTTCTTCCAGCGGATCGCCCCGGTGGCGGCGTCCAGGCCGAACACGTGGCCGTGGGAGGCGGCGAACACGACCCCGTCCTCGTACAGGACCGATACCAGGGTGTAGCCGGTGCCGGGCAGGCTGGTGTCCCACGCCCTGCGGCCGGTCCGCTTGTGGATCGCCCGGACGTGCCCGTGAGTGCCCACGAACAGCAGATCGTCGGGTCGCGCCATGGTCTCGCCTCCGTCGCGCGAGGGTAGCCCGAGGCCCGGCGGAGGGCCAGCGCCGCCCCGGCGGCTCGCGCCGCTGGAGTAGCCTCGGGGGGGAGGCGCTCGTGAAGACCAACGCCCTGCTCGCCCTCTCCGCCCTCAACACTGCAGGCCTGCTCGCCCTGGGAGGCGCGCTCGCGCTGCGGTCGGCGCCCACCCCGCCGCAGGCGAGCCCCGGATCCGAGCGGCTCGGGGCGCTCGAGGAGCGTCTCGCCCGCCTCGAGGCGCAGGAGGAGGCGTGGGCGCGGCCCGCCGAGGCGACGCGGGTGAGCGCCGCCGCGGCGGCGCCCGCGCCGCTCGCGGAGGCACAGGACGGGGCCGGAGGCGCTGACCCAGCGGGACCGGACGTCACGGCGATCGGCCTCCCCGACCCTGCGCCTCAGGGGCCATCCGACGGTCCCGTCACGCGCGGACAGGTCGAGGCGCTCATCACGGCGCACCTCGAGCGGCGCGAGGCGGCCCAGCGCGAGAAGTGGCAGCAGAAGGCGGCGCGACCCAAGCGGCCCTTGAAGGAGGTGGCCGTCGAGCTGGGGCTGAACCCGAACCAGGAGGCGGCGGTGCGCCAGCTGTACCGTCAGCTGGAGCGGGACTCCATGAAGGTCCTGTTCGGGGTGGACGACGCCGGCCTGGAGGGCCTCAAGGCGCAGCTGGCCCAGGCGGAGCACGACCCCCGCCTCAAGGAGCAGCTGCGCGAGCAGGTCGCCGTCAACTGGACGCGGCGCCAGGCCGAGGTGGGCGTCCTGTGGGTGCAGCTGGACGCGCGCCTCCGCGAGCAGCTCGGCCCCGAGCAGACCCAGCGCCTGTATCAGTACGAGCTCGACCTCGAGCAGGAGTTCCCCGACATCAAGCAGATGTTCTTCGCCTCGCCGGAGGAGGCGGGGGAGAAGAAGTGAGCGCCGTCACGGCGGCGTCATCAGCGCGGCGCGCGAGGGTGCAGTCTTGCGCGGGTGCCGATCGCCTTCCTGGCACTGGCACGCGCACACCTACTACCTGCGCCTGGAGGCCTGTCCGATCGCCGACCCGCCCAGCGCCGTCGGCAGCTTCTACCTGGCGGCGAAGTGTCCACGGCCCTGGTCGTGCGCAGCGTCGGCCTCGAGCGGGTCGAGGACGTGGTGGAGCCGCCGCCGGACGCGGCGGCCGTGGCCGTCTCAGCGGCGGCGCAGCAGGACGTGCCCCTGGTGGCGGAAGGGGCCTGAGAGGCCTCGCTGTCAGGTCCCCCGCTCGGGGGTGCCGCGGCGCTTCATCTCCCGCTGCTGCGCGCTCAGGCGCCGCGAAGCCGCGCGCCGAGCGGCGGGCGGAGCCGCCTCGTGCTCGGCAGGAGCGCGCCCGGCCGCGAGCTGGTCGCAGATCACGCCGTACACGCGCGAGGTGTGGCTGACGCGGAGGGCGGCCAGGCAGTTGAGCGCCTCGTCGGCCGTCCACCGCCTCTCGAGGGCCCG
>JAWLGW010000304.1:0-7183 GCA_041690735.1 Planctomycetota bacterium | reverse complement strand
CCTCGGGCGCGACCTGCAGGGCGGCGGTCAGCAGGCGGGCGGCGCCCTCCAGGTCGCCGCGCTCGAAGGCGACCTTCCCCGCCAGGCGGAGCCGCTCGGCCCGCTCCGGCTCGTACGCGTCGTCCTCCAGCAGCTCGGCGCCCGCGAGGGCGCGCCAGGCCGCGTCGAGCTCGCCCAGCCCGAGCAGGCAGGCGCCGTACAGCACGCGCAGCGACTCGGCCGAGTCCGCGGCGTGGCGCGCCTCGAGCAGGGGGCGCAGCTCCCCCAGCGACTCGGTCCGCAGCTCCTGGAGGGCGGCCGGCGTGACTCGATCCGCGCCGCCCCTCGCCGCCAGCACCGCGCGCGCGACCTGGGGCGGCGCGCACGCCAGGTAGGCGTGCGCCAGGCGCAAGAACAGCTCCGGCGCGTCGGGGCAAACCGCGCAGCAGCGCTTGAGCAGGTCGCGGGCTTCGAGGGGGCGTCGCCGGTCGAGGGCCCGCAGGTGCAGGTCGTAGCGCACGGGCAGCTCCACCTCGGGCGCCGCCTGCGCGGCGGCCTCCAGCCAGGCGCGGGCCTCCGCCAGCGCGCTGTCGACGCCCGCCAGGTGGTCCTCCTCCCGGTACAGGAGCGCCCGCAGCAGGGGAACCCGCGGGTCCCGCAGGGCAGGCTGCTTGCGGGCCTGATCGCGCAGGTCCGCCAGCCAGGCGGCGGGTCCCTTCTTGCGCGGCCCGTACGAGCGCGGCGCCCGCTCCCCCAGCTCCAAGGTCAGCTTCGCCAGCAGGACCGCGGCCCGGACCTGCAGCGCGCTCTCGAAGGTGTAGCTGGGGACGAACGCGTCCAGCGCCTCCCAGGCCGACTTCAGCAGCGGCTCCAGCTCGCGATCGACCCCGAACGCCAGCCGGGCCAGCTCCGCCTCTCGCAGCCACAGGCGCCGCAGCGGCCGCTCGGGCGGCGCCGCCGCCAGGGCCTCACGGACGACGCGCTCTTCACGCGCCAGCCGCTCCAGCCGGCCCCTCGCGTCGAGCAGCGCCTCGATCCCTGCCCGCAGCTCCCCCTCGGTCTCCTCCAGGTCAGCCGGCGTCACCTCGGGCCACAGGTAGTGCCCGGGCAGGTCGGCCGCGGGCACGAACGGCCGCGGCTCCCAGCCCGCGCGCGCGTAGTCGTCCCGGCAGGCGGGGCACACCTCGACCGGCGGCTGATCGAGATACGGCACTTCGAGCCGGCTCAGCGCCTCGGGGTGCACGCCCCGCTCGCAGAACCGACAGGTCGCCTGACGCGGACCTCCAGCGAACCCGAGGGACATGGTGCTGCTCCGTTGTCTCGCCCGCTCGGCTGAGGAATGGCGGGCGGGGCAGGGCCAGCCTACTCGCCGGCCGTCCGGCCGGAACCGAGGCGACAGCACAGTCAGCGCCTCACAGCCCGCTCTGGCGAACCTTGGAGCCCTTGTAGATCAGCCCAATGACCATGATGACCAGCGCTCCGCCCAAGGGGCCGGCTCCAGCGAGCAACGCGATCGGCAGGCACAGGAAGCCGACGATCATGGCGGCGATGCCCAGCGGGTGCCCTCGCCCGCGCTCGCTGATCGCAGGGCCCCCCCTGACGAGCTGCGCCCCGCAGAGGCTGCAACGCCCGAACGAGGTAGGAACAACGTCTTTGTCGCAGGCTGTGCACTTCATGCCGTCCCTCCGCCGCGGAGAGTGGCAGCCGCAGACCCGCAGCGCCAGCCGCCAGGCGCCCCTACGGGGGAGGTGCTGCTCGGCCTCGTGCGCGCTCTGGCTGAACCGAGTGCGGGCTACGCTCGGCTACAGCGGGTCGCGAATCCGAGACGCGTTGGTGGACCACTGGCGCACGAGCCACAGCAGGATCAAGGTGAGCCCGATCGCCAGCAGGGCGAGGGCGCGGCGCCTGTCGAGCCAGGGTGAGGGAGGGCGGCCGGTGCGCATGAGCCCAGCCTACACATTGCCCTCGTGCACAGAGCTGCGCGAGGCGCCCTTACGCCTAATGGGCCCACCGGGATTCGAACCCAGAACCAAGCGATTATGAGTCGCGTGCTCTGACCGTTGAGCTATGGGCCCTCGAGGCGGGGCATTCTAACGCGCCGGCGACGTGGCGCCGGGTCAGCAGGTGGAGTGGAGGAGGGCGCCCAGGGGGCGGGCGTTCTCTCGGCGCAGGTCGGTGTAGCGCTTGACCGCCGCCTGGGTGGGCAGGACGTGGACGGTGACGCCGCGGGCTTCGAGGGCGGCGATCGTCTCCTGGGGGACCTGCAGGCGGCGGAGCATGCCGCGGGACAAGATCACCTCCTCGGCGCCCCGCTCGAGCAGCTCTTCGACGTCGGCCACCTGAACGCCCGGGGAGTGGCGGGTGCCGGTCTCGTCCCAGCTCCAGGCCCGGGCGCCGCCGGGGAACAGCTTGACGTCCTTGAACACGTGCCCGCCGGTGAGCTCGACCCGGCCCCAGGAGAGGCGGGTGATCAGCGGCGCGCGGGGCAGCGGAGCGTCATCGGCCATGCAGCGATCGTAACGCGGCTCACTCGTAGCGGGCGGGGACCTCGGCGCCGGCGGCCTCCAGCAGGGCGCGCAGGCTGCCGCGCTGGTGCAGGTCGATCACCGCCCCCTGGATCTCGGTGCCGCGGGAGGCGGTCCACATGAAGCGGCGCATGGTGCGCTTCGCCTCCTCCTTGGGGACGCCCAGGAACTCGATGGCGTGCAGGGCGCTGATCACGCCGGTGCGGTCGGCGCCGCCGGTGCAGTGCAGCAGCAGGGGGCGCTTGCTCGGGTCGAGCAGGACCCGGAACACCGCGACCAGCTGCTCCTCGGTCGGGGCGCGGCTGGCGCTCATGCGCACCCAGTGGTGCTCGAGGCCTTGCTCGCGAATGAACGCCTGCAGGTTGACGGTGGTGCGGACGGTGCGGACGCGGCCCATGTCGCCGCGGACCCGGCGGATCCAGGAGGCCTCCTCGTCCTGATCGCCGTTGAGCGACAGGACCGCGCGGCCCCCGGCCCGCTTGAAGCGGACGATGTCCGCCGGGCGCGGCTGCCGGGAGCGCTCGATCCGCAGCCCGTCGCCGCGGTCCTCGACGACGCCGCGGTTGCGGAGCGCCAGCCACCGCAGCTCGTCCCCCTGGCTGAGGGCGCGGCCGATCAGGGCCAGGGTCCCCTCGGCCCGGCCGAGGTCGATCCGCTCCTCGCCGCCGCCCTCGTCCACCCGCCGCAGGACCAGCCGCCCGTCCCGTTCGTCGTGCCGGTAGCGCGGGAGCGGCGGAGCGCTCCCCTCGGGATCGGTGGCCGGCGGCGAGGTCGCCCCCGGCGCGGGCGCGAGCACGAGCTGCCGCTCCTCCACCCGCAGCCGGCCCGTCTGCTCCTCTTCCCGCCCGTCCGCGAAGCGGCGGGTGAGCACGCAGCTGCCGTCTTCGCGCACCTCCAGCCAGCCTTCGTACCGGACCCCCTCGCGCTCGCCGGTGAGCGGGTGACGCCCGAACAGCGGCAGCTCCCGGGCCAGGGCCGGGGCCGCCAGCAGGGCGACGATCAGGAGGGGGGCCAGGCGGACGAAGTGCATGGGGCTCCTCGGGTGCGGCAGTCGCACCGTCCCACCATGGCACAGGTCTGCTGCCCGAAGAAGGGCTTGGAGGGCTCACGCCCGTCCCTTATGGTCGCCGCCTCCACAGGAGCGGGGCCATGCTGCAGCGAGCGATCGAGACCCTCAAGGACGGCAAGAAGCGCGACATCGCCTGCGTGGCGGGCGGCATGGGCGCGCTGCTGCTGGGGCGCAAGGTGATCGGCCTGGGCCTGTTCACCGCCGGGTTCGTGGGCCTCGAGAAGCGGTGGCGCGAGGAGCGCGACTTCGAGGGGTCCTGGTCGGAGCGGTGGGAGCGCTCGGTCGCCTTCTACGAGGCTACCCACAAGCACCCGGTCAACCGCACGCTGCACCAGGTGGGGATCCCCATGATCGTCGCCGGCGCCGCGGGCCTGCTGGCCTTCCCCGCCTACCGGCCCCGGTGGGCCGCCTCGGCCGGGCTGTTCACCCTGGGCTGGGGCCTCAACTTCATCGGCCACGGCTTCTACGAGAAGAACGCCCCCGCCTTCGCCGACGACCCCCTGTCGTTCCTGGCCGGCCCCATGTGGGACCTCCAGCAGCTGCGGGGCGGCGCGCCCGTCGAGGAGCGCTTCGCGACCGTCGAGCACACGCCCGCCGACGCCCCGGCGCCCGTGGGCGCGTCGGCCTGAGCTGGCCGCAGGGGCGAGGCGGCCGCCTACCTTCATGAACCTGTTCGACGTCAGCGCCGCCCTGCTGACCCTGGCGGCGGTGTTCAACTACCTCAATTACCGCTACCTCAAGCTCCCCACCACCATCGGGATCATGGCCATGGCCCTGGGGCTGTCGCTCCTGATCGTGGGCGCGGGCATGTTCTCCCCCGCGGTCACCGAGGGCGGGCAGGTGCTGCTGGGGCAGATCGACTTCAACGAGGCCCTCATGCACGGCATGCTGGGCCTGCTCCTGTTCGCCGGCGCCCTGCACGTGGACCTCGGCGACCTCACCGCGCAGAAGGGCGTGATCGCGGTCCTCGCCACCGTGGGCGTCCTGGCCTCCACGGCGATCACCGCCGGCCTGATCTACCTGGCGCTGCCCCTGGTGGGCCTCGAGCTGGACCCGATCCTGTGCCTCCTGTTCGGGGCGCTCATCGCGCCCACCGACCCGATCGCGGTGCTGGGGATCCTCAAGAAGCTGGCGGCCCCCAAGGCCCTCGAGACCAAGATCACGGGGGAGTCGCTGTTCAACGACGGCGTGGGCGTGGTGGTGTTCCTGGCCCTGCTGGGCGTCGCGGGCCTCACCCACGGCCACGCCGAGGTCACCGCCGGCGAGGTGGCCCGGCTGTTCGTGCAGGAGGCGTTCGGCGGGGCGGCCTTCGGCCTGGTCCTGGGGCTGGGCGCCTACGCCATGCTGCGCACCGTCGACGACTACCAGGTGGAGATCCTGATCTCGCTGGCGCTGGTCATGGGCGGCTACGCCCTCGCGACCGCCCTCCACCTGTCGGGGCCGATCGCCATGGTGGTGGCGGGCCTGCTGATCGGGAACCACGGCCGCGCCTTCGCCATGAGCGCGTCGACCCGCGAGCACCTGGACACCTTCTGGGAGCTGGTGGACGAGATCCTCAACGCGGTGCTGTTCGTGCTGATCGGCCTGGAGATGCTGGTGCTGACCCTGTCGGGGCGCTACCTCCTGGCCGGGGTCCTGGCGATCCCGATCACGCTCTTCGCCCGGTTCCTCGCCGTCGGCGCGCCGATCAGCCTCCTCGGGATGCAGCGGCGGTTCACCCCCCACGCGGTGAAGGTCCTCACCTGGGGCGGCCTGCGCGGCGGGATCTCGGTCGCCCTCGCCCTGTGGCTGCACCGGCTGCTGGGGCCCGAGCGGCAGGAGGCCCGCGACCTGATCCTGGTCATGACCTACGTGGTGGTCGTGTTCTCGATCCTGGTGCAGGGGCTGACGATCGGCCCCCTCATGGGGAGGCTCGGGGTGATCGGCCGACTGCCGCTGGCGGGCGAGGGCGGACCCGTGGACGGGTCGCCGGCGGGCGAGTCCCCCGCGGCCGAGGACGAGCCCCCGCCCGCTACTTGATCTCGCTGCTCTCCGGCGGCCGCCCGACCGGCGCCCCGCAGGAGGGGCAGTGCGCCCAGGCGGCCTCCAGCGCGAAGCCGCAGCCGCCGCAGGCCGCGGCGCCCGCGCCCGCGGTGTCCAGAGGAGGCTCCGGCGGCCGGGCCCTGGGCGGCGTGCGCAGGGCCGCCGCCACCTCGGGGAGGTCGAACAGCTCGGCCACCGCGTGGCGCAGGACGCGCCGGCAGGCGTCGGCGTAGCCGACGTCGCCAACGTACCGCTCCACCCGGGCGCCGACCGTGCGGCCCACCTGCCGCGGGGGCGCGCCGCCGAGCCGCAGGCGCAGCGCCAGGTCGTAGCGCACCGTCACCTCGCCGAAGTAGCCGTCGCTGGCCCACTCCTCGATCGCGAGCAGCAGCGTGCGGGGAGGCGCGCCGGGGGCGCCTGCCGGCAGCGCCGCCACCTCGGCGCGCGCCGCGCTGCGCAGCCAGGCGGTGAGGACCTCCTGCGCCAGCGGCTCGCCGCTGTGGGTGTGGACCCCGGACGGGATCCCCAGGGTGATCCGCGCCCCACCGGCCCAGCTCGGGGCCAGCTCGCCCGCCACCACGCGCGGCCGGTGGTCCTCCACTGCCAGGGCCACCGGACCCCCGCCCGCGCCCAGCAGGGCCGTGGGCAGCTCGCTGCGGGCGAAGTCGACCTGGGTGTGGCAGCCGCTCAGCAGCGCGACCAGGCAGGCCGCGGGCGCGGCGCGACGGCTCACACCTCCCTCCCCTCGCGCAGGCGCGCCCCGAGGTCGGGCGGGAACACGGCGCGCCCCTCCACCTGCCGCCAGTAGTCGAGGACCCACCGGACGGTGGGGAAGGCGAGCTCGCCCCAGGGCACCTCGTCCCAGCCGAACAGGCCCACCTCCTGGCTCTCGATCCCCGGCCGCACGTCGGGGGAGCGCAGCCGGCCGGCGTAGAACACCTGCACCTGCCCGATCGGAGTGAGGTCGTACAGCGCCAGCAGGCCGGTCAGCTCCACGTCGGCCTCCGCCTCCTCGCGCGCCTCACGCCGCGCCCCCTCGGCGGTCGTCTCGCCCAGCTCGAGGAACCCCGCCGGCAAGGTCCAGTAGCCGGTGCGCGGCTCGATCGCGCGCCGGCACAGGAGCAGGCGCCCCTCCCACACCGGCAGCGAGCCCACCACCACCCGCGGGTTCTGGTAGTGGATCTGCTGGCAGGTGCTGCACACGTGGCGCTCGCGCTCGTCGCCGTGGGGCACCCGCAGCTCGAGCGGTCCGGCGCAGGTCGGGCAGTAGCGGAGGTCGTTCACCGCCGTCCATTGTAGGCGCGGACGCGGTTTCGCCTCGCCCTCCCCCGGGCGGGTCCTCAACGGGACAGGCGCAGGAGGGCCGCCCCGATCGAGCCCCAGGTGAGCGCCAGCGACAGGACCCCCAGCAGCAGGGCCACGCCGGGCTGCTCCCCGCCGGCGAGGAGCGACAGCCAGGCGGCGCACAGCCCGCTCAGCGCGACCCCCACGTGCGCCGCCCACCCGCCGGCGTCGAGGACGTGGCGCAGCCCGCCCCGGCGCCGGCGGAGCCGCTGCCGGGCCCGCCGTCGCCGCACCAGGCGCTCGG
>JAWLGW010000303.1:0-7185 GCA_041690735.1 Planctomycetota bacterium | reverse complement strand
CCCAGTCCATGAGGTAGACCTCGCCGAAGGGGCCGACCATGACGTTCTCGGGCTTGAGGTCGCGGTGGAGCACGCCGCGGCTGTGGGCGTAGTGCACCGCGTCGCACACCTCGAGCAGGATCTCGAGGTTGCGGGCCAGCGGGTCGCGCGCCCACCTGCGGCTCCCCTGCCAGAAGGGGTGGTCGGGCCGGCGCAGCAGCGCGCTCCAGGTCTCGCCCTCGATCCGCTTGAGCACCAGCACCGGGCGGCCGGCGTGGTCGCGCCCGAGCGCGTGCACCGGCGCCACGTTGGGGTGCTCGAGGCTGCCGGCGAGGCGCGCCTCCTCCAGCAGCGCCTCCACCGTGGCGCGCCCCCGCACCTCGGGGCGCAGCGTCTTGACCGCCACCTCCCGATCGAGGGAGCGCTGGCGCGCCAGGCGCACCACGCCCATGCCGCCCTGCCCCAGCACCTCCAGCAGCTCGAGGTCGCCCCCTGCTCCATCGTCGTCCGCCCCTTCGATCGCGAAGCCCAGGGAGGGGAGCGCCTGCACCGCCGACAGGTCCGCGGGGTCGGTGCCCGTCGCCTCGGCGGCGTCCGCGCTGGAGGACGGGCCCGGGGCGGTCTCGGTCGACGCGTCGATGAGGGTCCGCGCCAGCGCCAGCGTGCGAGGGCTCACGGTGGCGTCGACGGGGAGGTGATCGGCGAGGGTCTCCTGCAGCGCCTCGTCCCAGAAGGGTCCGAACGACCGGCGCTCCGGAGCGCTCACGCGTCCGTCTCCTCCCAGAACCGGACCAGGTCGCCGTAGGGGTCGGCGCAGATCAGCTCCCGCGGATGCTCGCGGTACCAGTCGCGCGGCAGCAGGCTGGCGTAGCGGGGGGTGGCGAACCTGCTGCCGACCAGCACCACCACCCCGCGGTCGGTGGGGGTGCGGATCACCCGGCCGGCCGCCTGGATCACCTTGTTCATGCCGGGGTACAGGAAGGCGTACTCGAACCCGCGCCCGTAGGTGCGCTGGAAGTGGCGCTGCACCAGCTCGCGCTCCAGGCTCACCTGCGGGAGGCCAGGGCCCACGACCACTGCGCCGATGCAGGTGTCGCCCGGGTAGTCGACGCCCTCGGTGAAGATCCCGCCCAGCACCACCAGCAGCACCACCGGCGGCAGGCCGCGGGTGTGCACGTCGCGCAGGCGCTGCAGCACCTGCGCCCGGCTCTCCTCGGGCATGTAGCGGGCCTGACGGATCAGCTCGAACCCCGGCACCGGCTCGCGGGCGTCGCCCAGCTTCGGCAGGTCGGCGAACGAGGGGCAGCCGACGATGTAGTTGCCGCGGCGGGCGGCGACGACCGCGCGGATCCCGTCGACCACGATCGGCAGGTCGCGCTCGCGCCGCTCGTAGGTCGTGGACGGCAGGTCGAGGACGATCACCTTGCGGCGGGCGGGGTCGAAGGGCGAGGGGAAGGCGTGCAGGGCCGCGTCGGGGCCGAAGCCCAGCACGTCCCGGTAGAACTCGAGGGGCTGCAGGGTGGCCGACACCGCCACGGCGCCGGCGCAGGCGCGGATCCGCCGGCCGAGGTAGCGGCTGGCGTCGGTGCACAGCACCTTGAGGGTCCCGCCGTCGCGGCGGCGCGACACGGTGGTCAGCTCCTCGCCGCCCAGCTCGAGCACGCCCACGAAGCGGCCGAGCAGGCGGTTGGCGGCCAGCACCGGGTCCTGGTCGTGGGGCACGGCGTCGCCGGCCTCGGCCCTGGCCTCGGCCCGACCCTCCGCGAACCAGGCGACCGCCAGCTCGCTCAGCTCGTCGCGCAGCGCCGCGAACGGCGCCGGGTCGACCGCCACCTCGCCCTCGAGGATCGGCGCCGCCTCGTCGGCGGTCAGCGGCGTCGCCTCCACCGGCGCGGCGGCGGCGCGCGCCGGCCGGCGCTTGCGGGGGCGGACGTGCGGGTCGTCGAACAGGAGCATGTTCTCGGCCGGCTCCTGGTCGACCTGCTCCTCCGCCGGGGCGGCGGCCGGCGCGCTCGCGCCGCGGCCCACCGCCGCCACCAGGTCGGCCAGGCGGCGCAGCACGTCGCGGACCCGGCGCAGGACGGGCGAGCCGGCGCCCGCCAGCGCGCGCTCCAGGCGCACCACGTCGTCGCGCCGCAGCTCGGGGGAGTAGTAGGCGCAGCCCCGGTCGAGGAGGTCGTGGGCCTCGTCGATCACCAGCACCACGTCGTCGGGGTCCTCCTCCACGAACATGCGGCGGAGGGCGGCGCCGGGGTCGAACACGTAGTTGTAGTCGCCGATCACCACGTCGACCTCGGCGGTCAGGTCGAGGGCCGCCTCCACCGGGCAGAACCCGTGCGCCCGCCCCTCCTCGGCCAGCGCCTCGCGGCCGACGACGGGGAGGCGGCGCAGGCGGTCGGCGGCGCCGCTGCGGGTGAGCTTGCCCGCGTAGTCGTCGGCGTAGCGGCAGGTCTCGGGGCGGCAGCTGACGACGTCGTTGAGGCAGCCTTTCTCGCGGGCGGTGAGCACCACCGCCCGCACCGGCGCCCCCGCCTCGCGGATCAGGCGCACCGTGTCGGCGAACATGCGCTGCTGGGTGGTCTTGGAGGTGGCGACGAACACCCGCCCTCCGCGGGCCGCGGCGTGGCGCAGCGCCGGGATGAGCGCCCCGGCCGTCTTGCCGATCCCGGGCGGCGCCGAGACGAGCACCCGCCCCGGCCCCTCCAGCCCGCGGGCGATCGCCTCCATCATGTCGTGCTGGTGGATCCGGGCGGCCTGGTGGGGAAAGGGAACGTCGCGCAGGTGGTCGCGCCGGCGCTCCCGCACCCCCTGGCGCGCCTCCTGGTCGCCCACGATCTCCTCGAGGCGCCGCTGCACCAGCGCCCGGCAGGCGGCGCGGTCGTAGCCCAGGTCGAGGGTCCGCTCCTCCTTGCCGGGCAGGGCGATGAGGTGCAGGTGAAGGGCGATCTCGGGGGCGCCCTCCGTGCCGAACGCCAGCCCCTGGCTGCCCTCCTCGAGCAGGAACCGGTACAGCTGCAGCTGGCGGGTGTAGTGGGGGAAGGTGTCGGGAGAGGCGGCCTCGAGGTCGGCGCGGGTCCCGACGATCGTCTTCACCTCCTCGATCACCGTGCGCCCGGCGGGGTCGGTGTAGATCCCGTCGATCCGGCCGCTGACCACCACCCGCCAGCCCGCCGCCTCGGTCTCGAAGCGGACGCCCCGCTCCCGCCGGTACGAGCCGATCTCCGCCTCGCGGGCGCCCTGGTGGTCCTCGTGCGCCAGGCGCCCCAGCAGGGCGCGGCGCTTGAGGGACAGGGGGGCCGGCCCGGCGAAGCGGTAGTCGCTCTCGTCGGCGAGGTCGCGCACCGACAGGGAGACGGTCCGGGTGTCGGCGTCGAAGCGGATCACGGGGCTCCTGAGGCGAAGGAGCCAGTGTAGCGCCTTCTTTATCGTGCCCGTGCCCGTGCCCGAGCCCGGGCCCGACGCGAGAGCGGCCGCGGGGCATCCCTGACCCAACACCTGCGCCCGTGCTCCGTAACTCACGACGTGCGCCCCTCTTGTGCCGCCGCGCCCGAGGGTGGGCGCGGCGCGGGGACCAGATCGGGGTTGGCTTCGGGACGGAGGACTTCCCATAATGACGCCCCTCGTGACTGACCCGCCCCGCGTGAGGATCCCCGGCTACTGGATCGTGGGGGTGGGGGGGGAGGGGGCATTGGCGACGGTCTATCGAGCCGTCCTGGAGCGGCTCGATCGCCCCGTCGCCCTCAAGGTCCTCCACGACGAGGTCGCGGCCGATCCGGAGTATCGGGCCCGCTTCCTCCGTGAGGGTCGGGCCGCCGGGCGGATCGACCACCCGAACGTGGTCCGGGCGTTCGAGGCGGGCGAGCACGAGGGGCTGTCGTATCTCGTCATGGAGCTCGTGCCGGGGGAGGACCTGGCGGAGCGCCTGGCGCGGGAGGGGCGGCTCGAGGAGGACGAGGCGCTGCGGATCGGGGCGGAGCTGGCGGCCGCCCTGGAGGCGGCGGAGGCGCATGGAATGGTCCACCGGGACCTGAAGCCCGACAACGTGCTGCTCGGCCCGGACGGGGCGGTCAAGCTGGCCGACCTCGGGCTGGCCAAGCTGCAGGGGGACGCCTCCGTCACCGCCGAGGGGTTCACCGTGGGGACCGTCGCCTTCCTGTCGCCCGAGCAGTGCCGCGGCAGCGACGCCGTCGACGTCCGCAGCGACCTGTATGCCCTGGGCGCCGTGCTGTACGTGGCCCTGTCGGGCAAGCTCCCCCACGGGCGGGGCGAGAACCCGGTGCTGACCATGGAGCGGATCCTGCGGGAGGAGCCCCCCTCGCTGCTGGCGCTGTGCCCCGAGCTCGCCCCCAGCACCGTGGCGGCGGTGGAGGGCCTCATGGCCCGTGACCCCGCGGAGCGGCCGCAGGGCGCCGTGGCCGCCCGCGCCCTGCTGGAGGAGGCCCGTGAGGCGCTCTCGGAGGCCCCGGCGGAGCCCGCCGGGTCGGCCCCGGGGACCTCGGCCCCCGCGCGGGCGCGGCGGCGTCGGCGGCACCGGCGGCGGGCGTTCCGGTGGGGCACCCCCAAGAGCGACGCCTGGGCCGCGGTGGTGGTGGCGCTGGTCTTCCTGGGGTGCGGCCTGGGGCTGTGGGTGGCCCTGCGGTCGCCGCCCGCGGCGCCGGTCCCCCAAGGAGCGGGCAGGTGAGCGGCAAGCGGAAGAAGAAGCAGGGCCCCAGCCCCGCCGAGCGGCTGGCCCTGTTCAAGCGGCGGGTCGGCCTGGGCGGCTACCTGCTGTTCCTGGCCCTGTGCCTGCTCGGGATCCTGGCCGGGCCCTGGTGGCAGGTCTCGATCGACGCCCGCCCCTTCGGCGACCCCATGACCGGGTCGACCTACCGCGCCACGGTGGTGGTCGAGGAGCCGGGCGAGGCGGGCGAGGCGCCCCAGCGCCGGGTCGAGCCTGCGACCCTGCGGCCGTACGCCCTGGCGGCGCTGGGGTGCGTGATCGCCTTCTTCTTCGCCTCCTACGACCTCGTGGCCGACGACGACATCCAGCTGCCGGTGTTCCTCGCCAGCCTGGGGGTGTGCGCCGTGGCGGGCTACGTGCTCTACGACGTGTTCGTCGCCCAGAGCACGCTCCGGCAGGTCGTCGAGCTCGTGGAGGCGCGGCGCCTCCTCGAGGGCGCCCGCGCCGCCGCGGTCGGCGACGGCAGCGGCGTGGCCGCCGTCGGCAGCGCCGCCCTCCCCTCCACCCCGACCATCGCGCTGCAGCCCGGCTGGGGCCTGGCGCTGTTCGTGTCGTCCTCGTTGGCGATGCTGGTCGACTCTGCCTACCTCACGTTCGTCGCCCGAAGGGACCCCCGCACATGATCGCGAGCCCGATTCTCATCGACCCCTTCGAGCAGGAGGTCACCCTGGCCGAGGAGCCGCGGGTCCTCTGCTTCGCGCCCCGCTGCTTCGAGCTGAGCCGCGAGGAGCTGCTGCGCCACCTGGCCTTCGACCTCGTGGGGGGGATCCCCCGCCCTCTGGGGTCGGTGCGCGAACAGCTGGAGCAGGACGGCGCGCCGGTGCGCTTCGCCTCCGACTTCTACCAGGTGGGCCCCTCGGTCCTGGCGGTCACCACCGAGATCGAGGAGCGCGAGGCGACCCACCGGGTGATCGAGCTGCTGGGGGTGGCCGAGGACATTCGCGTGCGCCTCAACCTGACCCGGCTCCCGCCGCCTCACAACGGTGAGCTGTCGCCGGCCGCGCGGGACGTGGTCGCCGGAGGGTGGGCCCTGGGGCAGGTGCGGATCTGGGGGAGCGAGTCCAGCCGCGTGACGGACATTCGCCGGACGCTCGGCAAGCAGATGGTGGGCGCCGGGATCGAGAGCCGGATCCTCGACCGCACGGTGGACGAGCCGGTGTACCGCCCGCCGGCCGGCGACCGGCTGCTCCTCGACGCCCTGCCCGACGACGACGTGCGGGTGGGCGACCTGTTGCTGTCGCTGCTGCGCCAGCTCCCGGCCGAGGGGGCGCTGCGTCGGGCCCCGCGGCAGATCGCCCTGCACACCGACCGCATCCGCCGCAAGGCCGCGATCGTCTCCTTCCGCTACGAGACCCACCGCGCCGGCACCGGCGTCCTGCACGTGCGGCGGCGCGAGGTCGAGGCCGGGGTCGAGCGGCCGGGCCTGGTGCGCACCTTCAACCTGGCCGGGCTGCGGGGCGGCGCCCGGGTGCGCCTGCGCGACGTGGGCGGCCGGGCCAGCGTGGAGTTCGCCGGCGCCGCCCCCACCGTGGCGGCGCTGCGGGCCTGGTTCTGCCTGGAGCTGGGAGGCCGGGGCTGACCGCGGCGAGCTCCGCGCCCGGCGAGGTCTTCGACGGCCGCTTCGAGCGGATCGCGCTCCCGGGCGGCCTGCGGTTGAGCCTGGCCCCGTCGCGCAAGTTCAAGACGGCGCTGGTGAAGCTGTTCGTGCGCACCGACCTCGCGCCCCAGGTGGCGACCGAGGTGGCGGCCTTGCCGTTCGTGCTGCGGCGGGGGACGCGCCGGGTGCCGTCGCTGCGGGAGCTGTCCCGCACCCTGGAGGCCATGTTCGGCGCGGCGCTGGGGGTCGACGTCCTCAAGCTGGGCGAGCAGCACGTGCTCAGCTTCTCGGTCGAGGTGCTGGGCGACCGCTTCTTGCCCGAGGGCTCGGCTGTGCTCGCCGAGGCCGTGCGCCTGCTGACCGACGTGCTCCTCGACCCGGCCCGCGACGAGGCCGGCCGGCTGCGGTCCGAGGAGGTGGCGCAGGAGAAGGAGAAGATGCGCCGCCTGATCGAGGGGCTGATCAACGACAAGCACGCCTACGCCGCCGAGCGCTGCCTGGCGGTCATGTGCGGCGACGAGCCCTACGGGGTGTTCGAGTACGGCGCGGTGGCCGACCTCGGGGCGATCGACGGGGCGGCGCTCGAGGCGCGGCGGCGGCGGCTGGTGACGCAGGCGCCGATCGACGTGTACGTGGCCGGGGCGGTGGAGCCGCAGGCGGCCGAGGCGCTGATCCGAGAGGTGCTGGCGATCCCGGACCGGGCGGTGGCGCCGCTGCGGGGCACCACCCCGCACCCCGCCCCTCGCGAGGCGCGCGAGGTGCGCGAGGCGATCGGCGGCCTCAGCCAGAGCAAGATGATCCTGGGGCTGCGCACGGAGACCCGCATGAGCGATCCGGGCTTCTGGCCGCTGCTGGTCATGAACGGGGTGCTGGGCGCGTTCCCCCACAG
>JAWLGW010000302.1:0-7195 GCA_041690735.1 Planctomycetota bacterium | reverse complement strand
TGGTGCCGGGGCCCCCCTCGGGGGTCGCGGCGGTGCGGGGGGGGGCCGGGGCCCGCCACCCCGAGCGGCGCACCCTCTCCTGTGGGGCGTTCGCGCAGGGCCTGCGCGCCGCCCTGGCAGCGCCCCCGGCGACGGCAGCGGAGGAGGGGGCGGAGACGGCGCGCGAGGCGGCGCCTCCGCCGCGGCGGCGGCGCCGCCTCCCCGCGGTGGCGCTGGGGCTCCTGGTCGGGGTGGCGGCCGCCCTGCTGGTGCCGCCGGTGGAGGGGGACCCGCCGCAGGCGGCGCCGCGGCTGCGCCCGTTGCTGCAGGCCTTGCCGGCCCACGTGGAGCGGGTCGGCGTGTTGCCGATCGAGGACCTCGGCGCCGGCCCCGGCTGGAGCCGGGTGGTGCCGCAGGCGGGGGACGCCCCCCTCGCCCGCGGCGGGGAGGCGTCGCCCGTGCGCCTGGTGCCGTTGCCGCTGCCCGAGGGGGCCGCCGCCCTGTTCGAGCGGGACCGCCGGCTGGCGCTCGCGCGGGAGAGCGGCTGCCGCCACGCCCTCCACTGGGTGTTGCCGGCGGGGGCGCGCTCGCTCGAGGCCGACGGGGTCGGGTTCCTGATCGACCTCGACACCTACGAAGTGCGGGCGGCCACGCCGGTGGCCTCGCCCGCCCTGCGGGAGCTGGGGCACGAGATCGCTCGCTGGCTCGAGCCGCGTGACTCGGGCGGCGTCCTGGTGGTGGCGCCCACCCTGGACGCCACCCTGCGGGTCTCGAACCGGGCCACGGCTCACGCCGATGCCCTGCTGACCGCGGCGGTGGTGGCCGCCCGGCCGGCCGTGCCGGTCCGAGCCCGGGCGGGGCTGGTGGCGCGCCTGCGGGAGCAGGGCGGGGCGGTGCACGATGCGCTGGGCGCCACGATCGTGGTGGAAGGGGAGCTCGAGGCGGAGACGGGGCGGCTCTCGGTGCGGGTCCGCGACCTCGACCGGCGAGCGGCGCGTGATCCCCTGTCGATCATCGAGCCGGCGCTCCAGTCGACGGAGGCGGCGCGGGACGCCAGCCGGTTCACTTGGGACCGGCGGGCGGTGCGGCTGGTCGAGCAAGAGGGCGAGGACCTGCTGAAGGACGCCCTCGACCGCGCCAGCGCCCACATGTTCCGGCAGGCGCCCGGCGAGGCGATCCAGGTGCTGCAGGTGGTCCGCGCTCGGGGAGAGCCCTACCGCGACGATCCCGAGGTGCTCCTCCTGCTGGCGCGGGCTCACCGGGCGCAGGGGACCCTCAACCGGGCGATCCAGCTGTACGAGGAGGCGATCGGCCGGCACCCTCAGGACGGCCGCTTCCGCGCCGCCCTCGCCGACCTGTGCCTGGAGGAGGCCCGTCGCCTGCACCGGGCGGGCAAGGGCGGCTGGTTCACGAACGACGACGAGGAGCGGTTCCGGGAGGCCCTCGGCTTCCTGCGACGGGTGAGCGACCTCGACCTCGAGCCGGAGCAGGGCGAGGCCGTGCGCGACCTGGCGGCGCTCCTCGAGGGCGAGCTGTGAGCGAGGTCCGCCCCGCCCGCCACGGGCCCACCTGGCGCTCGCCCCTGGCGCCCGAGCTGGACGAGCGGCGGGCCCTGGTGCTGTGCCGGTGCGGCGTCGACATGGCGTTCCTGTGGCCGGCCGACGCCCGGGCGGTGCGCTGCTGCTGCGGGCGGTGGTTCGAGCGGCCCCAGCACCTGCCGGCGGTCGACGAGCCCTCCCCCTGGCGGCCGCCCGGCGTGCGGCCCCCGCTGCGGGAGCGCCTGTGGCGGCGGCGGGACGAGCTGGGGGTGGCGGCCCTGTGCCTGCTGCTGGCCGGCTTCCTGGGCGCCGGCCTGGCGCTGCTGGCGGACTGAGCAGGCGGGTGCGACAGAAAGTTCATTGGGGGTCGCCGGCGAGCGCCCGGCGCGTGGACGCGCCACGATGCCAGCTCCGGACAAGGACTACGGCCCGCGCGGCCCGGCATGCGCGCTGCGTGGCAGCCCTCAAGATCCTCGGCCTAAGCGTCGAAAGGGACACCAGTTGCGGGAGAGCTAGGCGGATGGACAACCCTGGACCCGATCGCCCTGACGTCTACAAGAAGGTCTACTTCATCAAGCGACCCAAGGTCGGTGAAGAGCTGACCACGCTGTTGAAGAACAAGTTCAAGGCGATCGACGCGATCCGCGACCTGATCTCCTGGTTCGAGGAGGGGCGCGACTTCGTGGTGGGCCTCAACGACTGGAGCCCACCCGAGGAAGACGGCAAGGAGCGGCGCGTGGCGATCAGCCCCTGGCTGCCGCACGCCGAGAACCACCGGAACGTGGTCGACGTGATCGGCAGCATCATCTACTGGCTCGACACGGGCCGGGACTTCGACATCACGTTCACCCCGACCAACCGGTTCGAGGTCAACTTGAACTGAGGAGGGCGGGCACGACTCCGAGTCGCTCGTCGCGCGGCACCTAGCGGTTAGCAGTTAGCCATTAGCTGTTAGAGCTGTCGCTCCTCGGAAGCGGCCTGGACAAGGCGCGACAGCAGCTACTGCTAACCGGCTAACTGCTGACTGCTATCTATCGAGGACGTCGGCCCGCACGCTCTCGGCGATCGCGGCCACCTCGGTCCGCTCGGTCTCGCCGACCCCCAGCGCCGCCAGGGTGGCGCCGAGGTGCTCGAGGACCGCGTCGAAGTGGACGTCGGAGACCCCGCGGGCGACCAGCGGGCGGTGCGCCTCGCGCAGGCCGCGGCCGGTGTAGCGGGCGGGCCCGCCGAAGGCCAGGGTCAGGAAGCCCTTCTGCTTGGCCTTCTGGCGCTCGATGTCGACGCTGTCGAAGTAGGGGGAGAGGAGCGGGTCGGCCAGGACGCGCTCGTAGAACTTCTCCACCGCGGCGTTGACCGCGGCCTTCCCCCCCAGTCGGTCGAACAAGCTGATCGTCGTGGTGTCCATGGTTGCCTCCTGTGCTCGGGGGGGCGCTCGTGCACGGCTCGTGCCGGGTCCGGGCCGAGGGCGAGCGCTGCAAGTGCAGTGGCCGCCGAGCGGAGACGCGCGGGGGGGAGCGCGCGAGCGCATGCGCGCGCTCATTTGCTCCGACGTTCTTGACGGCGCCCTCCCAGCCCCGCAGAATCCGCCAGCGCGGGCCACGCCCGCAGGAGGCGGCCGGTGAAGGGCGTCGTGTTCACCGAGTTCCTCGAGATGGTCGAGGAAGTCTATTCCCCTGAGATCGCCGACCGGATCATCACCCGGGTCGACCCCGAGTGCGGCGGTGCCTACACCTCGGTCGGGACCTATCCCTACGAGGAGATGGTGGGGCTGATCCAGGAGCTCTCCAAGGAGGTCGGCCGCGACGTCCCGCAGATCCTGCGCAGCTTCGGCCGGCAGCTGTTCAGCGGCTTCCAGCGCAAGTTCCCCGAGCTGTTCGTGGACGCCCCCGACGCCTTCGGGTTCCTCGAGAAGGTGGAGGGGATCATCCACGTCGAGGTGCGCAAGCTGTACCCCGACGCGGAGCTGCCCCGGTTCGAGATGGAGCGGCCCGAGCCCGACGTCATGGTCATGGTCTACAACTCGCCCCGCGCCATGTCCGACTTCGGCGCTGGGCTGATGCAGGGCTGCTTCGACCACTTCGGCGAGGAGGTGGCGATCGAGACCGCCGACCTGTCGGACGGGAAGGGGACGCGGGTGCGATTCCGCCTGCAGCGGCAGCCGCAGCGCCAGCAGGCCTAGCTCGGTGAGCGAGGGCCTCCCCCAGCGGCGGTTCGAGCGGGAGCGACGGGCCCGCAAGGAGGCGGAGGGCCTCCTCGAGAAGAAGAGCCGCGAGCTGTACGAGGCGAACGTCTCCCTGCGCAAGCTCAACGAGAGCCTCGAAGAGCGCGTGCGGCAGCGCACCCGCGAGCTGGCGGAGGCGCGCGACCGGGCGCTGGAGGCCAGCCGGGCCAAGAGCGCCTTCCTGGCCAACATGAGCCACGAGCTGCGCACGCCGCTCAACGCCATCATCGGCTACAGCGAGATGCTCCAGGAGGAGGCGGAGGACTACGGGCTCACGGGCGAGGTCACGGGCGACCTGCGCAAGATCCAGACGGCGGGCGAGCACCTGCTGGAGCTGATCAACGGGATCCTCGACCTGTCCAAGGTCGAGGCCGGCAAGATGCAGCTGTACGTGGAGCGGTTCGAGGTGCCGGCCCTCCTCGACGGGATCGCCGCCACCGTGGACCCGCTCATGCGCAAGAACGGCAACGTGTTCGAGGTGCGCTGCGCCGAGGGCCTCGACGGCATGGAGGGGGACCAGGGCAAGCTGCGGCAGGTCCTGGTCAACCTGTTGAGCAACGCGGCCAAGTTCACCGACGAGGGGAAGGTGGCGCTCGACGCGCGCCTCGCGGCGGAGGAGGACGGGCGCGAGTGGGTCGCGTTCGCCGTGAGCGACACCGGGATCGGCCTCAGCCCCGAGCAGCAGGAGGCGGTGTTCCAGCCCTTCACTCAGGCGGACAGCAGCACCACCCGCAAGTACGGCGGCACGGGCCTGGGCCTGACGATCGCGGTGCGGTTCTGCGAGCTCATGGGGGGGAGCCTCACCGTCGACAGCACGCTGGGGGAGGGCTCCACCTTCACGGCGCGGGTGCCACGCGATCAGCGCGACGTGCCCAACCCGGCGCGAGGGGGCGGCGGTGCCTAAGCTCCTGCTGGTCGAGGACGACGCCATGAGCCGCGACATGCTGTCGCGGCGCCTCACCCGGCGGGGCTTCCAGGTGGTCCTGGCGGTCAACGGGCAGGAGGCGGTCAGCCAGGCGGCGGCGGAGCAGCCCGACCTGATCCTCATGGACCTCAGCCTGCCGGTCATGGACGGCTGGACGGCCACGCGGGCGATCAAGGGCGACCCGGCCACCGCGCAGATCCCGGTGGTGGCGCTGACGGCGCACGCCATGAAGGGCGAGGAGGCGAAGGCGCTGGAGGCAGGCTGCGACGCCTTCGACACCAAGCCGGTCGACCTGACCCGCCTGCTCGCTACCGTGGAGCGCCTGCTGGGGTCGCGCCCGTGAGCGAGCCGGTCGCCGAGGTCCTGGTCGTCGACGACAACGAGGAGAACCGAGACCTGTTGACCCGGCGGCTCCGCCGCCGGGGGTACGCTGTGACCGCCGTCGAGGACGGCTTCGCCGCCCTCGAGGTCCTCGCCGCGCGTCCCTTCGACCTGGTGCTGCTCGACGTCCTCATGCCCGGGCTGAGCGGGCTCGACGTGCTGCGCGCCCTGCGGCAGGAGCACTCCCCGGCCGCCCTCCCCGTGATCATGGCGACCGCCCGCTCCGACACCGAGGACGTGGTCGAGGCCATGCAGCTGGGCGCCACCGACTACGTCACCAAGCCGATCAACCTGCCGGTGCTGCTGGCCCGGATCGAGGCCCAGCTGAGCATGCGCCGGGCGGCGCCCGAGCCGCCTCCCGAGCCGCCCTCGGTGGCGACGCTGGCCGTGGGCTCGGTGCTCGACGGGCGCTACGAGCTGACCGCCGAGCTGGGGCGGGGCGGCTTCTCGGTGGTCTACCGCGCTCGGCAGGTCTCCACCGGGCAGGAGGTGGCGATCAAGCTGATCCGCCCCGACCTGGCGGCGAGCAGCGCGGACCCCGCCGGTGAGGCGGCTGGGTTCGCGCAGGAGATGCGCCTGATCGGGCAGCTGCGCCACCCCAACATCGTGCGGCTGATCGACAGCGGCGCCCTGGGCGACGGGCATGTGTACACGGTGCTGGAGTGCGTGGACGGGCGCACCCTGTTCGAGGTGCTGCGCGACGACGGACCGCTCCCCCCCGCCGAGGCCCGTCGCCTCATGCTGCAGGTCCTCGAGGCCCTCAGCTGCGCCCACACCGCGGGCGTGGTCCACCTCGACCTCAAGCCCGAGAACATCATGGTGGTCGCCTCCGGAGTGCGGCGGAGCGCCCTGGTGCTCGACTTCGGCCTGGCCGAGCTGATCCAGCCCGGGGCCGCCGTGGCGGGCGAGCTGCGGGGCACCCCCGCCTACATGGCGCCCGAGCGGCTCCGCCGCGAGCCCCTCACCCCCCGCTGCGACCTGTACGCCTGGGGGCTGATCTTCATCGAGGCCCTCACGGGTCGGCGCGCCGTGCAGCGGGTCAGCCGGGGGAGCGTGATCCTCGAGCACCTCAGCCAGCGCCCCCTCGCCGTCCCCCCCGAGGTCGTGCACCCTGCCCTGCGGCGGCTGATCGCCCGGGCGGTGGCCAAGCGGGCCGAGGAGCGCTACGCCAGCGCCGAGGAGCTCCTGGCCGACCTCGAGGCGCTCCCCCTCGACGACCGAAGCGTGGCGCTGCCTGCCGTGGTGCGTCCGGACAGGGCGAGCGACGAGTCGCCCACCCGCCGGGCCCGCGCCCGCTCTCGCACCCTGGGGGACG
The DNA here is from genome assembly GCA_041690735.1 of Planctomycetota bacterium. Taxonomy (GTDB): domain Bacteria; phylum Planctomycetota; class J058; order J058; family J058; genus JAWLGW01. The sequence continues at coordinate 836 of JAWLGW010000302.1, read as the reverse complement.
TGTTCGCCGCGCCGCCCGGGGACGAGACCGAGCCCCTGCCGACGGAGATCGACCCGAGCTAAAGCTTGGCCGGGTCGACCACGCCCTCGATCTTCAGCTCCGACACGATCACGTGCAGGTTGGTGGCGAACAGGCCGACCTGCCCGGCGGTGTCGTCCTCGAGCTTCTTGCTCGCGGCGGTGATCTGCCCGTTCACCAGGGCGGTCACCGCGCCGTCGTTGCTGCGCAGGGTGACCGTCACCGTGCGGCCCCGGTCGAAGGGGTCGCGGTTCGCCTTCGCGCCGCGCTCCACCGGGCGGAACCCGCTGCCGCCGCGCTTCACCAGCTCGCCGCCGAAGCGGACCCCGGCCTTGCCCACGAACAGGACCAGGTCGGTGCTGGGCGCCATGCGCGGGATCCGCAGGGTGACGCTCACCTCCCAGTCGTCGCCGAGGTGCAGCCGGTGCAGCAGCAACCCCTGGCTCTGAGAGCCGACCCCCAGGGACAGGAACTTGGGCTTGCCCGCGCCGGCCGCCGCCCGCCGGCCGCGCTTGTTGGAGACCTCCTCGGCCCGATCGAACCCCGACAGCTCGAAGTCCGACAGGTGCTCGGGCTCGGTGAAGGTGTAACGCAGCGCCACGGTGCCGTCCTTGGCGTAGGCGTGGGGGACGGCCAGGAGGGCGTCGAGGGCCTGGGCCACGGGCGAGTCGAGGTCGAGGGTGCGCCCTCCCTTGGCGGCCCGCTTCGCCTCCTGCCGGGCGCGGCGCTCCTCCTGCTTGCGGCGCCGCCGCTCCTCGGGCGTCTCGCCCTGCTCTTGCTGATCGGCGGCGGGCCGGGCGAGGGGAGCGGCGCGCGTC
>JAWLGW010000301.1:0-7196 GCA_041690735.1 Planctomycetota bacterium | reverse complement strand
GGCGGCCTTCTTCTTGCCGGCCTTCTTCTTGGCGGCCTTCTTCTTGGTCGCCTTCTTCTTGGTCGCCTTCTTCTTGGTCGCCTTCTTCTTGGCGGCCTTCTTCTTGGTCGCCTTCTTCTTGGCGGTCTTTTTCTTCGCCGCCTTCTTCTTAGCCTTCTTCTTCGCCATGGACACTCTCCCCAAAAATCCGGTTGTCTCGAGGGATTGCGGAGTCAAGTGGCCCGACCACCCTTCGGACCGCTTCCCGCGTGGTCACGCCTCCCAGTGGCGCATAAGTCCTTGAGATTCAGCCTAGTGACCCGACCCCGACGCACTCGGGAGCACTCCGAAGTCGGACTGAGCTAAATCCCAATAGCGGGTATAACCGAACCGTCCGACAGTTGTTAGGGGACAAAAGGTGATTTCCTGGAAAATTTCCCGACTGGAGTCTCCTTTCGCACGTAACTCACCTGACAACAGTCGGTTGAGCCCGCTGATGGAATCGGCCCGGTCGACGATCGAACTCTCACGAGGGGACTTTCACGCGGAGGTCCCGACCAGACAAGGACTTCGGGGAGTGATTCGAATCAGCGGCCATGCGAAATGCCATCTGCGCGCTTAAGCCAATGGTGCTAATGGCGTTACGGGAGTCACCGCCAGTCCGTTCTCCACGCCCCGCCCTGGGTGGGGCGACCCGAACGAAACCCGTCCGCAAGATGCTCCTGCTCAGTGAATTTTGCCCCCTTGCGGGCGCCTCGACAGGGCGGTCCGCAGGGCGTACCGTTCCGCGCGAAACGGAGCTCCAGCCATGCTTCAGCGCGTGTTGACCTTCACGCCCCAGCGCGCGGGCCTGCTCGAGATCACCGACGAAGTCGCCGAGGTGGTGAGCGAGGCGGGCGTGCGCGCCGGGCTGTGCCACCTGTTCGTGCAGCACACCTCGGCGAGCCTGGTGATCCAGGAGAACGCCGACCCCTCGGCCCGAGCCGATCTCGAGGCCTACTTCGCCCGCCTGGCCCCCGAGGGGGACCCCGCCTACACCCACACCACCGAGGGCCCTGACGACATGCCGGCGCACCTGCGCGCCGCGCTCACCCACACCTCCGAGACGGTACCGGTCGTGGAGGGCCGGCTCGGCCTGGGGACCTGGCAGGGGATCTACCTGTTCGAGCACCGCCGGCGCCCGAGCCGCCGGCGCGTGGTCGTGACGGTGTCCTGAGATGGCGCGCTCTCCCGCCGAGGCGCACCTCGCCGCCATGGATCCGGTCCTGCGCGAGGTGATCGCGCGGCTGGGCCCCTGCACGTTGCGCCGTCGTCGGAGCGACCCCTTCGTCTCCCTGGTGCGGTCCGTGGTGGGGCAGCGGGTGTCGAGCAAGGCCGCGGAGACGGTGTACGGGCGGCTGGTCACCGCGCACGGCGGGCCGCCGACGCCCGCGGGGCTGGCGCGCCTGAGCGAGGCCGGCCTGCGGGCGCAGGGGCTGCCGCGGACCAAGGCCCGGGCCATCCTGGCCCTGGCCGAGGGGTTCCAGACCGGCGAGCTCGCGACCCTGACCCGCTGGCGCACCGAGCGGATCCACCAGGCGCTGGTCGCGCTGCCGGGGATCGGCGAGTGGACGGTCCAGATGTTCTTGATCTTCCACCTGGCCCGCCCCGACGTGTTCCCCGCGGGCGACCTGGGCGTGCAGGAGGGGATGCGCCGGGTCTACGGCCTCAGCGAGCGGCCGACGCCCAAGGAGGCGCGGGCGCGAGCCGAGGTGTGGGCGCCCTACCGCAGCGTGGGCGCCTGGTACATGTGGCGGGTGCTGGACGGGCCGGCGGCCTTGTAGCTCAATGGGGGGGCACGATTCGGCGTCGTCTTCTCTCCCGCCCCGGCTCGCCGCGCTCCTGCTCGGCTTGGTCCGGGCACGAGCGGTTAGCAGTTAGCGGTTAGCAGTTAGCTGCTGTCGCGCCTTGTCCAGGCCGCTTGCGAAGAGCTCTCGAGGAGCGACAGCTCTAACAGCTAATGGCTAACTGCTAACCGCTACGTGCCGCGCGACGAGCGACTCGGAATCGTGCTCCCTCACTCAGGCGGCGTTCTCTTCGAAGTAGAAGCCGGGGCAGGCGTGGTCGTCGATGTCCTGCTGATCGATCGGATACCGGCCGCAGGTCCCGTAGTACCAGTAGTGGGTCTGGTAGACCTTGCAGTAGTAGTCCTTGGTCTCCTCGTCCCGCCCCAGGTAGATGCACTCGTACTGCTTGCAGCACTTGGCGCAGCGGGTGCAGGCGCCGCGGCGGTTCTGGATGCGGCGCTTCACCTCGTCGGGGCCGAGGATGATGTTGTACTTGATCAGGCGCAGGAACGAGCCGTGGCGCACGTGCACCAGCAGGGTGCGCAGCACGTACTGCATGGTCGAGAAGTAGTTCCTGGCGATCGACCAGTCCTTGGCTTCCCAGGCGATGAACACCGGCCACAGGGGCAGCAGCGGCAAGCCGGCGATGATCTGGGCCACGAACGCCACGCCGCGCAGGCGACTGTACTTGAAGCCCTCCACGGTGTTGCTGGTCCGGAGCTCCTCCTCACCGGCCGGGGCCGGGGCCGGTTCACTGGGCGCGATGGGGAGCGGGCGCGGGGACGTGGTCGAGGTGCTGGGGCTCACGGGACGAACCTCTCGGGCTGGCGCGGGTCGCGGGGCGGACCCGCACAGCAATCATGCCGCCAAACCCACCAGACCCCCCAAAAGCGGGCGGCACGATACCGGAACCGCCGGAGCCGTTCAACGTCGAACACGGAGAGTCAGCTCCTGATCGCCCCGCCGCACCGTCGCGCTGTGCGCCCCCGGCTGGTCGAGGCGCTCGGCCACGTCGGCCAGGCCCGAGGCGGGCTGCTGGTCGACGCCCAGGATGATGTCCCCCGCCCTGAGGCCGGCGCGGGAGGCGGCGGCGTCCGGCTCGAGCTCGACCGCCACCGCCCCGGCGGCGTCCTCGTCGAGTCCCGCCGCCTTGCGGTCGTAGAAGGTCAGGGCCCGCAGCAACAGGCCCAGGGCGGGCAGGCGGCGGTGCTCCGCGTCCTGGGGGCGGGTCGGCCCCTCGCCCAGCGTCAGCTCGACCTCGCGGGTCTTGCCCTCGCGCAGGACGGTGAGGCGAACGCGCGCCCCGGCCCCGTAGTCGGCGATGAGCGCGTCGAACGACTCGTTGGGGTCGAGGTCGAGGGGGTCGCCGTCGAGGCGCAGCAGCACGTCGCCCGCCCGCAGGCCGGCCGCCTTGGCCGGCCCCTCGTACAGCTCCTCCAGGTAGATCCCCACGTCCACGTCCAGCCCCAGCTGCCGGGCCCGCTCCGGGGAGAGGACGCTGTGGCGCACGCCCAGCCAGGCGGGGGCGCGCCGGCCGCCGGCAGCGGCCTGCGCCTCGCGGGGCGGGTCGGCCGCCCGCTTGGCGACCGTGGCCCCGAGCACCAGATGGACCTGCCGCGCCTGCGCCAGCAGGTCGGGCCGCAGCACGTCGCCGCTGGGCGCGCCCTCCAGGGGCGCCGGCCAGTGGGACAGCAGGCCCAGCGGCTCTCCCCCCAGGGTGACGGCCAGCCCGCCCAGCGCCTGGGCGGGCTCGGGGGTGAGGCCGGCCGCCGCTTCGCCGGCGAACGCGATCCGGGCGGCGTCGACCCGGGGCTGGTGCCCCAGCGCGCTGGGAGTGAGCGATACGACCAGCAGGGCGTCGCCCAGGCGGCGCTCCTGCTGCGCCCAGCTCACCGGCTGGAGCCCGCCCCGCCCGGCCTCGCTCACGCGCACGAAGGCCAGCCCCAGCTCGGGGTCGCGCCCCACCCACTCGGCGTCGCGGACGCGCCCGTCGGCGCCGACCACCCGCGCCCGGCCCCCCAGAGCGGGGGCGGTCCGCCCGAGCAGGCTGTAGGCCAGGGCGGCGGGGTCGAGGGCCCCGGCGGGGAACACCACCAGGCCGTCCGCGCCGACCACCACCCCGCTCACCGAGACCTCGTGGGTGCGCCGCGCCCCCTGGCCCAGCCCCGGCAGCCGCGCCACGTTGACGTGGGTGGTGACCTCCACCCGGACCACGCTGCCGCGGTGGCGCTCGGCCGCCCGCCGCATGGCCTCGGCCCGTTCGTCGGCCCACACCGCCGGGGTCGCCATGAGGGAGGCCGCGGCCAGGATCGCCGCCGCCCCCGTTCGCTGCCGTGCTCGCACTGTGGCCTCCTGCCGGCGCGCGCTGCGCCTGTGGCGCGGCAGGGTACCACGGGCCTGCAGCGCTGTTGGCGGTGTCGGGGGAGCATCGGTGGCATACAATCCCGCGCCCGACCTGCGGAGGAGTCTTGGACCTCGGCCTGGCGTTCGTCCTGGGAGCCCTGTGCGCTCTCGTCATTTGCCTGTTGATCCTGCTGTGGCGCCTCCCCTACGTGCGCCGCGAGGCGCTCGAGGAGTACCGCGACGCGCTGGAGCGGGAGGCGGTGGTCACGGCCAAGGAGAAGCTGTACCGCGAGCGCGAGGCGTTCGAGTCCGCCCTCGACGCCACCCGCGAGGAGCTCAAGGACCGCGAGGAGCGCTGCCGCATGCGGGAGGACGCGCTCGACCGGCGGATCGACGGCCTCGAGGTGCGCGAGCGCGAGCTCGCCACCCGCGAGGCGGAGCTCAAGGCGGACGAGGCCGCCTCCGAGGCCCGCCGCACCGAGCTCGAGCACGCGATCGGCCGCTACACCCGTGAGCTGGAGCGGACGTCGGGCATGCGGCGCGAGGAGGCCGAGCACCTGCTGCTGGAGCAGGTCGAGCAGCGGTGCCGCGCCGAGGCGGACCAGGTGATCGAGCGGGTCGAGGGCGAGCTGCAGGCGGACCTGCGCCGCCGGGCGCGCGAGGCGCTGGTGACCGCGGCCCAGCGGGTGGCGCGGCCGGTCGCCCGCGAGGCGCTGGTGACCGCGGTGCCGCTCCCCGACGACGAGCTCAAGGGCGCCCTGGTCGGGCGGGAGGGGCGCAACGCCCGCGCCTTCGAGGCGCACACCGGGGTGGACCTCTTGATCGACGACACCCCGGGCGTGGTGCTGCTGTCGGGCTTCGAGCCCGTGCGCCGCGAGGTGGCCCGGCGCGCCCTGCTGCGGCTGCTCGACGAGGGGCGGATCGATCCGGCCCGGATCGAGGAGGTCGTGGGCGAGGTCCGGCAGGAGATGGACGAGGCCACGGTCGAGCTGGGGCGCGCCGCGGCCGAGACCGCGCAGGTCGAAGGGCTGCACGACCGGCTGCTGGCGGTGCTCGGGCGGCTGGAGTTCCTGGGCGAACCCGCCGGGGGGCTGCGGCAGCGCGCGATCGACGCGGCGCTGCTGGCCGGCGCCCTGGCGGCCGAGCTGGACCTCGACGCCGCCCTGGCCCGCCGGTGCGGCCTGCTGCACCTGATCGGGCGGGCGCTGGCCCACGAGCACGAGGGCAGCGCGACGGCCGCGGGGGCGGAGTTCGCCCGCCGCTGCGGCGAGCCCGACGACGTGGTGGCGGCGCTCACCGACCTCGCGGGGGCGGGGGACGCGCTCAGCACCTACGGGGCGCTGGTGCAGGTGGCGGCGGCGATCGCCAGCGGCCGCCCCGGCGCTCGCGAGGCCCACGCCGACCTCGCGGTGCGGCGCCGCGCCGAGCTCGAGGCGCTGGCCCTCGAGCAGGCCGGGGTGGAGCGCGCCTTCGCGGTGCAGGCCGGGCGCGAGCTGCGGATCCTGGTCGACCCGGCCAAGGTGTCGGAGAAGGCCGCGCTGCGCCTGGCCCGCGAGGTCGCGCGGCTGATCGAGGAGCGCGAGCCGACCGCCGGCCGGGTGACGGTGAGCGTCCTGCGGGAGACGCGGGTGGAGGAGACCGCGCGCTGAAGTAGCTGTTAGCGGTTAGCGGTTAGCTGTTAGCTCCGGAGTTGGAACGCTTCCTCCACACCGCAGACGGCGAAGTCGCGCGGCTTCCGCTGCTAACCGCTAACCGCTAACAGCTAACAGCTGCTCTCCTACCCCGCCGCCACCGGCGGCCGCACCGGCTCCCGGGCCAGGTCCGGCTCGTCGCAGCGGGCGAGGATCGCCGCCCGGACGGCGTCGCGCAGGCGGAGGGCCTCCTCCCACCCTCTCTCCTCGGGCTCGATCGGCGGCGCCACCCGGATCGTTACCGGCCTGCGGTGCGGGATCCAGATGCGATCGCGCAGGACCTCGCGCGTGCCGCTCAGCGCCACCGGCACCACCGGCACGCCCTCGGCGGCGGCCGTGACGAAGGCCCCCATGCGGAACTCGCGCAGGCCGGGCGCCGGGACGAAGGTGCCCTCGGCGAAGAACACCGGGCTGCGCCCGGCGCGGAGCGCGTCGGCGATCCGCCGCGCGTCGGCGGCGGAGGCGCGGGCGTCGAACCGCTCGACGGTGAGCTGATCGAGGCGCTCCACCAGGAAGCGGGTGAAGGGGTCGCTCAAGAGCTCTCCCTTGGCCACGAACACCGCGCGCCGGGGCAGCACCACCGACAGGGCGAAGGGATCGATGAAGCTGGCGTGGTTGGCGACCAGCACCGCCGGCCGGTCGAGGCGCAGGTGCTCCTCCCCCTCCACCCGCAGCGGCAGCCCCATGAGCCGGCGCGCCACGCGGATCAGCTGCTGCGCCCAGGCCAGGCGCCAGCGCAGGCGCGGCAGCGCCAGCAGGCCGAGGAACAGGGCCGCCGTCAGCGCGGCGGTCACGGTCCAGAACCAGGCGGAGTAGGCCGCGGTCCGGAGGCCGCGTAGCGCGCGCGCCGCCCGCAGGCCGACCCCCGACAGGAACAGGCGCGCCACCTGCCACCACACGGCGCGGCGCAGCCCCAGCTCGCCCCGCTCGTACAGCTCGCGGCAGGCCGAGCGGCGCACCTTGCCGCTCGAGGTCTTGCGGACGGTGTGCGGCGGCGCCAGCACCACGTCGTCGGGGGCCACCCCCAGCACGTCCTGGGTCACCGACACCACCCGCGCCCGCAGGGCGTCCAGGCGCGCGGGCTCCTGCTCGCGGGTCTCGGCCACGATCACCAGGCGCTCGGCGCGCGCGGCCGGGTCGGCGCTGGCGAAGGCCGCCACGCAGCCCTTGCGCACCCCCTCCAGCTCGCCGAGCGCCTGCTCGAGCTCCTCGGGGTACACGTTGCGGCCGGCCTTGATGATCAGGTCCTTGACCCGGCCGGTGACGAACAGCTCCCCGTCCGCCAGGTATGCGTCGTCGCCGGTGTCGAGCCAGCCTCCCGGCTGGCGGAGCGTGGCGGTGGCGGCCGGGTTGTCGT
>JAWLGW010000300.1:0-7212 GCA_041690735.1 Planctomycetota bacterium | reverse complement strand
TACCGCGCGCACTCCGGGACGCTCGGCCTGGCGCCGTGCGCGCGGGCCTGGGGGGGGAGGAGGGGGCGGAGGCGCCACGGCAGGGCCGCTGGGACGTGGTCTCGGTGGTCAAGGAGGCGCTCGCCACCGCCAGCTCCCCGGCCGAGGCCGTCCGCACCTTCCTGGGGGAGACGATCTGGCGGTGGGACCTCACGGCCATGGCGCCGCCCCAGCGCCGGGCCACCCTCGGGCTGCGGATCCTGTACCTGGTCGGGCGGGCCTTCGTGTCCAGCCGCGCCCAGCAGCAGGCGATGGCGCTCACCTACACCACCATGCTCGCGCTGGTGCCGGCCTTCGCGATCATCGTGGCGATCTTCTCGGTGCGGGGCCTGCAGGAGGCGCGCGGTCGGCTGGAGACGTTCATCATCGACGCCCTGGCCGCCTCCCCCGAGCAGGCGGCCATCCTGTCGCGCACCCTCAGCGACCTGGTCCACAACCTGCAGGGCTCGGGCGGCGTCGCCGGGATCACGTTCTTCGTGTTCCTGTTCTTCACGATCATCGCCCTGCTGAGCACCCTCGAGAAGACGCTCAACGACATCTGGCAGATCAAGCGGCACCGCTCGTTCATCAACAAGTTCGTCACCTACTGGTGCATCGCCACCCTGGGGCCGATCTTCCTCGGCATCGCGCTGGTGCAGGGCAGCAGCCTCGAGACGCAGGTGGCCGGCTGGACCTCGTGGGGCCGGAACCTGGGAGCGGAGATCCTGGGCGGCGACGACGCCACCGACGAGGCGGACCCGGGGGCGGCGGCGCCCGGCGCTCAGGAGCCAGGCGCGGAGGAGCCGGACGACGAGGAGCGCTTCCTGTTCGGCGGCGTCGGCGGCGCCATCGCGGCCGAGCTCGAGCTGGCGGCGCGGCAGGAGGAGCAGGACGCGGGGCTGGAGTACATCCTCGTCGGCACGCGCTCGGCCGAGGCCGACGGGGGCCTGAGCATCCTGGGGCTCGGGCTGACCCTCATCACCTTCACCCTCCTGTACGCCCTGTTCCCGAACACGCACGTGCGCCTGCAGCCGGCGCTGGTAGGGGCGGTGGCGGCCACCCTCCTGTGGACCGGCACCAAGTGGGGCCTGGCCCTCTCGTCGGCCAGCCTGGTCCGCTACAACACGATCTACGGCTCGCTGGCCACGATCCCGATCACCATGTTCTGGCTGTACCTGACCTGGCTGATCGTGATCCTGGGGGCCGAGCTCTCCTTCGCCGTGCAGAACCTCAAGAGCCAGCGCAAGGAGGAGCTCGCCACCGAGACCAGCGAGGTGTGCGCCGAGCTGGTGGCGCTGCGGCTGACGGCGGCGATCGGCCGCGCCTACGAGCGGGGCGCGCGGCCGCCGAACCTCGAGGCGCTGGGCGAGCTGACCGGCGCGCCGATCAGCCTCTGCTCGGCGCTGCTGTTCCACCTCACGCAGGACGGGCTGCTGCGAGAGATCGAACGGGAGGACGAGGAGCGGGGGTACGTCCCGGCTCGCCCCCTCGACCACATCACCGTCTCGGACCTCGTCGACTCGCTGCGCGAGCGCCGGGGGATCTCCTTCGAGCTGCGGGCGGGGCCCGACCTCGAGGTGGCGGAGCGCCACCTGGGTCAGGCCATGAGCGCGAGCAAGGCGCTGGCGCGGCGGGTGAGCCTGCGGCAGGTGGTGCAGGAGCTCGAGGCCAGCGCGCCGGCGGTCGATGGCGACGCCGAGGCGGCGGCGGTGGCGGTGGTCGCGCAGCGCTCGCTGGAGACCGGGCGCAAGACGGCGCCGCTGCGCGGTGAGGACGGCGCCGTCGAGGACGGGGCGTCGGAGGGGGCGCCGGAGGACACCACGACCTCAAGCCGTTGACCCTACTCGGCTTGACCCCGCTCCCCCGCCTTTGATAGAAACCCTCCCTCGTGAGCCAAGCCCCAACCAGGCGATGACTCCTCGGTGACAGGCACCGCCTAGAGTTAGCCGCCGCGCACGCATGGCCTGCGAGACTCGAGTCTCGGAGCGGAGGTCCTCCCGCATGCTGGTTACCCGACACGGGCGCTTCCTGGGCGCTGCCGCATTGCTGCTGCTGTGGACGGGCTGCGCCTCGCCGGATCCGGCCGAGCGCGAGCAGCGGACGCCCGACGCCAAGGAGGAGCGCGACTCGACGCAGGCTCCGGCCGCCAAGCCGCAGGACCCGCCCGAGGGAGACCGCGTGGGCGGCCCGCCCGGCGACGGTCCCCTCGACGAGCTGGCCAAGGAGCTCAGCCTGCGCGATCAGGAGCGGGCGGCGCTGTCGCGCCACTACTTCGAGATCGGCAAGCGGTTCTACGAGCAGTTCGACTACGCCAAGGCGGCGGAGAACTTCCAGAAGGCGGTGGACGCCACCCCCAATGACGGGACGGTGCGCCACTACCTCCTGATGGCGCAGCTCCTGGCCGGGAACCGCCAGGCGGAGTTCAAGACCGTCGCCGAGGTGCTGGCCCAGGAGAAGAACGTCTCGATCCAGCAGGAGCGCGAGGCGCTGGCCCGCCTGTACGACGAGGGCAAGGCCCACATGGAGGCCGGCCAGTACGACCGGGCGATCGTGCGCTTCGAGCAGGTGCTCGAGAAGGTCCGCTGGTTCCCCTACCCGATCGACACCGGCGGCTACGAGGACAGCGCCCGCAAGTTCATCGTCGAGGCACGCAGCCTGCAGCGGAAGCGCGAGCTGCAGGAGCAGGAGGAGCGCGAGGCGCGCGCCCTGGCGCAGGCGGACGCCGAGCGGCGCCGCTACGAGTCGGAGCGCAAGCGGGCGGTCGACATGCTGCTGCGGCGCGCCCTCGACCAGATCGCCCTCCACCAGTACAAGGCCGCCGAGGGGACGATCGCGGAGATCCTCGACAAGGACCCCGAGAACGACCAGGCGCACAAGCTGCGCGACCTCGCCATCCAGGGCCGCCACATCAAGCGGGAAGAGCGGACCTACGACGAGGACGAGTACAACACCGCCATCGACACGCTGAACACCGAGGAGCTGGGCGTCCCCTACCTCCCCGAGACGGTCATGTTCCCCGACCGCGAGACCTGGCTGATCAAGGTCCAGTCGCGCGAGCAGGGCATCGCCGACGTCGAGGACTCCGAGCCCCAGTGGGTGCGGGACTACAAGCAGATCCTCTCCTCGCGCACGGTCACGCTGAACTTCCCCGACACGCCCTTCGCCGAGGTGGTGAGCTTCCTGCAGGACATCACCGGCCTCAACATCACGATCGGCGCCTCGGTCGACCCCGAGGAGACCACGGTCCAGCTGCGGCTGCGCGAGATCCTGCTGGAGGACGCCCTCAAGATCATCCTCGAGCAGACCGGCCTGGCCATGGCCTTCCGCAACGAGACCCTGCTGATCACCCAGCCCGAGGAGGCCCGGGGCGACTACCTGCTGGACATCTACGACGTCCAGGACCTCCTGGCCCGGATCCCCGACTTCCCCGGCGACCGGATCAAGGTCGCGGGGGACAGCAGCAGCGGCGGCGGCGGCGGCGGCGGCGCGGGCGGCGGCTTCACCTTCGAGGACGAGGAGGACGGCGAGGGCAGCGTCATCGACCCCGACCAGCTCGAGCAGATCATCACCAACTCGGTGGGCGAGGACAACTGGGACGACCCGGCCACGATCGAGATCCACCGCGGCCAGGTGATCATCAACCAGACCCGCGAGATGCACGCCCAGATCCGCCACGTGCTGGAGAACCTGCGCCGGAACACCGGCCTGTTCGTGCAGGTCGAGACCCGCTTCGTCCGCATGACGGACGACTTCCTGCGCGACATCGGCATCGACCTGCGCGGGCTGGGCCGGTCCGCCACGCCCCAGTTCGGCTTCCCCATGGAGCTGGACCCCAACCCGAACACCTCGGGCAGCAACCAGGGGACGGACATGGGCTTCGGCCGGCAGATCCCCTCGGGCGGCGGTCGCGCCAGCCGGATCGGCGTGGTGCCGCCCGGCTCCCCGGCCGGCACGCCGCCCTTCTTCGGCACCAACATGTTCGGCGGCCGCAGCCAGAACATCCTCAACGGCGGCGACGGCTACTTCGCGGGCGAGCGCCTCAACGGCACCAGCGTCAGCGCCGGCCTGCCCCACAAGGGCATCGCCCTGGCGGCCACCCTGCTCGATCCGTTCCAGCTGAGCGCGATCCTGCGGGCCGAGCAGGAGAAGGGCCGGCGCAAGCTGGTCGATGCGCCGGTGGTCACCGCGGCGAACCGCCAGCGGGTGAGCGTGTCGGTCATCACCCAGCGGGCCTACATCTCGGACTACGAGCTGAGCTCCGGCGGCACCGGCCTGGTGGTCGCCGAGGTGGCGGACCCGATCATCGAGACCTTCCAGGAGGGCGTGGTCCTCGACGTGCGGCCGACGATCAGCTCGGACCGCAAGTACATTACCCTCGACGTCCGCCCGACCCTGGCGACCCTGGTCAACGGCTCGTTTCGGCAGATCCCGGTCAACCTGGGCACGATCAGCAACGCCGCGATCAACGTGAACATCGAGGTGCCCGAGGTGACCCTGCAGGAGGTGTTCACCTCGGTGACCCTCCCCGATGGCGGCACCGCGCTGCTGGGCGGCTTCCGCAAGATCAACAACAAGGAGGAGCGGTCGGGCGTGCCGTTGATCGACCGGATCCCGATCCTCAACCTCCTGTTCAGCCGCCAGGCGGAGCTGTACGAGACCGAGAGCATGCTGATCCTGGTCACCGCGCGCACCATCGCCCTGCGCGACGAGGAGAAGAAGCGCTTCAACCTGAAAAACGACTAAGCGCTCTGAGGCGGATTCGCTACCTCCCTGACACTTGGGGAGGTACGCGCTTAGCCGTTTTTCAGTATGGCTGTCGCTGGAGACGGCCGCTCCTTCGGAGTCTCGCAAGCAGATCAATGGCTGTCGCTCGTGCGGGCGCTCCTTACGGGAGCGCCCGCTTTCGTGCTGTCGCTGGAGACGGCCGCTCGTGGCGAGACGGCCGCTGTCGCTGGAGACGGCCGCTCCCTGGTGACCTGCTTGTTCGTGCTGTCGCTGCAGACCGCCGCTCCTTCGCGCACGAGCTTCTTGGCCCGCAGGCAGCTGAAGGTCAGGATCGGCTCGATGAAGCCGAGCTCGGCGTGAGCCTCCTCTGGGTCGGCGGCTACCTTCGAGGCGCTGAGCCTGGAGCTGGCGATCCCGATCAAGAGCGGCGGGTCGACCACCTTCAGTCGCGCGGACCTGGAGCGCGGCCTCGAGCCGGACGAGTGCTACTGGGTTCAGCAGGAGGGCGCCGTGCGGGGCAAGTCGGCCGTCGACCTGGCCGTCGACCCTGCGCCTGACCTGGTCGTCGAGGTGGAGCTCACCAAGAGCATCGTCGACAAGCTCCCGATCTATGCGGCCCTGGGGGTGCGGGAGGTGTGGCGGCACGACGGCGAGCGCCTGCAGGTGCTGCTCCTGGCCGACTCTGGCCAATACGAGCCGGTCGAGCAGAGCGCCGCCTTCGCCATGCTTCCGCTGGCGGAGGCGGAGCGAGTCGTCGCCCGTCGCGAAGAGGTGGACGAGACCACGCTGCTGCGCGACTTCCAGCGGTGGGTGCGGGAGCACCTCACCGCCTGAGCCCTCAGCGCGAGTCGAGCTCGCGGACCCGGGCCCGGAAGGCGCGGACGCGCTTGAAGGTGGTCGACCCGCGGCTCTCGAGGTCGACCCCTCGCTCCTCGGTGTAGGCCTCGATCAGGCGGGCGAGCAGCTTCTTGCCCTGCTCGTGCTTCGACGACGGCGACCTGATCTCGAGGCGCCTCCGTCGTAGGTGATTCGGCCGCCAGGGCTTGCCAAGTCCGTGAGCAGGCCCTCGAAGGTCGCCCAGCTCACGTGCTCGAGGACGAGGCTCTGCGGATCTCTTCGGCGATGGTGAGGCTCAGCGCTGCTCTCCTGTGGCAGTGTAATCGCTGACCTCGGGCGGGCGGCGCCGGGGCAGGGAGGGGGCTACAGTGGGCGCCGGAGGGCGCGCCATGGAGCCAGCCGGCGGAGATCGGGTGTTCCGGGAAGTCGGCCTGGCTTACCGCCTGGCGTCCGGGCATGGCGGAGTGAGCGCCGCCACGCAGTCCAAGCGGTGGTTCTTCGAGGTCCCGGCGGCGCGGGACACCGAGGACGGCTGGCGCGAGCTGCTGCACCGGCTGTTCTACGACGCCAACGTGCGCCTCCGCCGGGCGGAGCCGAACGACGGCGCCTGGCTGGCCCTCGACACGTACGAGGTCCGGCCAGTCGAGGCGCGCAAGATGCTCGACTGGCCGGGGGCCACCGACGCCGCCACCGTGGAGGAGTACCTGCCCTGGCACCTCTCCAACAAGCGGGTGGTGTGGGAGTGGGCGGCCTGCCTGTGGGTCGACGCCGAGGGGCGCTACGACGGCCTCGCCGACCTCGACTTCTGCGAGCTGATCGCCTACCGGCTGCTGGACGCGGGCGAGGTGGACGAGGCGCTGGTGCGCACCTTCGTGGGCCGGCTGTACCCGCGGGGCGGCGACAAGGTGTTCGCCGACCGGGTGGCGCGGCAGGCGAACATCACCCGCGTCCGGCCCACGCCGCCCAGCTTGTTCCGCAAGTCGCCAGGCCAGGAGCCCTGGGTGTCGGGCCCGCCGAACCCGACGCACCTCGGCCTGTAGCCAGGAGCCGCTGGGGCGACTCAACTCCAGCTATGACGTTGGAGACCTACGCGCGCGCGTAGGTTCGCGTGCGGGTGCCGCGCTCAGGCCCCGCCCGGCAAACGCGTCGAGCCCCCCCTCAAGGTGCGACGGCGGCCGCGCTGCGAGGCTTCCGCTTCGACTTCGGGCGCAGGTCCGACAGGCCGGCGAGCGCTGCCTCGACGAGCTCCGGCTGCCGGACCGGATCGCCGTAGCCGAGGCACCACGGCAGTCGGGCAGCCCCCAGGACAAGAGAGATGCCACCCCCTGCTTGCCTAGCTGCTCCACCACCGGGGGTGCGTCCGCACCGAGGACGGCGCGCGCCGCTGCTTGGTCCAGGGCCGCGGCCAAGTGAAGCCGCTCCTTGGGCAGGTCGCCGGCCGCGAGCCGGGCCGCCAGCCAGCGGATCTCGTCTTCGTCGCTGTGGGTCTCCTCGAACCGTGCCTTGAGGCGCTCCAACTCGTCGCTCATGGAAGGTCCGCTGAGAAACGCACCCGCGGTCGCAGTCTCGCGACCGCCGTGTGGTGTTCCCCCTGAAGCAAGACAGAAGTCGTCGCGGGGAATCCCCGGCTTG